>JAZGFW010000179.1:0-12150 GCA_036479895.1 Cocleimonas sp.
AACACCTAGCCAAATGTGTCGTGATTAATAAAGCAGGCATCAAGTTTTGGGAAGAAGCTTGTCAAAAGCGATACTTAAATTATATTCCCACGGTAGGGAATTTTATCACTATCAATTTTGAACAAGACGCTATGCCAATTTATGAGGCGATGCTACGCGAAGCCGTAATTTTGCGCCCGATTAGTAATTATGGTTTACCCAATCATTTACGTATAACAATCTCAACTGAAAATGAAAACCAACAGTGTTTGGATGCTTTGGATAAAGTGCTAGCTTGAGTGACTTTAAAGCTAATCATAAGCAGTATGAAGGAAAGACAAACCAGACTGTTTTCTTCATATCCATCATGTCCTTCATGGTAAAATAAGTTTTTAGGTTTAAAATATAAACATGATTAAAAAACTCACGATCTTTGGTGTTGGATTAATTGGCGGGTCTCTTGCAATGGCTTTGCGCAAAGAGGGCTATTGTCAGGAAGTGGTCGGTTGTAGCCGTCACGCAGAACACTTACAAAAAGCAGTCGATTTAGGCGTAATTGATCGTTACACCTTAGACCCTGCTGAAGCTGTTAAGGGCGCAGATATGATTTTATTGGCAGTACCTATGCGTGCCATAAAACCTGTACTCAAAAATATTGTTGAGCACATTGAAGAATATACGGTTATCACTGATGCAGGTAGTGCCAAAGGCAGTGTGATTAAAGCGGTTAAAGAAGTATTTGATGGGACTATTCCTGCCAATTTTGTTGCGGGTCACCCCATAGCAGGGCGAGAAAAAAGCAGTGTAGAAGCGGCTATTGATGATTTATACATCGATCATAAAGTCGTATTAACACCCACAGAAGAAACCAGCCCAGAAGCTCTCAAACGCGTAAAAGAAATGTGGCAAACCACAGGTGCTATTGTTGAAACACTAGCGGTAAAACAACATGATGACGTACTTGCGGCCACCAGTCATTTACCTCATATTTTAGCTTATTCATTAGTAAACACCTTATCCAAATCACAGTACGGTGATGCTGTATTTGACTTTGCAGCTGGAGGCTTTAAAAGCTTCTCACGTATCGCATCCAGTGACCCAGTGATGTGGCGTGATATTTGTTTGGAAAATAAAAACGCTATTTTATCTGCACTAAATGACTACCAGCAGGATTTATCTGATTTAGCCGAAATGATTGAAGCTGAAGATGAAGGTGGCATGGTTGAATTGTTTGCAAATGCTAAAGCAACACGTGATAGAAATGTATAAACAACACACTAGTTAAGTATCTTTAAACCGACGCATATTCCTCTGCATGTTTAATCCAGCGGTCAATCAAAGGCTCTATACTTTCAGGGTACTGTTCTAAAATAAGTTGAGCGACTTCTTGTACCTTTGGCAAAAGATGCTGGTCTTCCATCAAGTTAGCAATTTTGAACTGTAATTCACCCGTTTGACGCGTACCAAAAACTTCACCGGGACCACGAATTTCTAAATCAATTTTTGCTATTTCAAAACCATCATTACTGTTTCGTAAGGCTTCTAAACGACGTTTTGCATTTTGTGAAAGCGGGTGTTGATACATCAATACACAGCTGCTTGCTTTACTGCCTCGTCCTACTCGCCCGCGTAATTGATGTAGCTGAGCCAAGCCTAAGCGTTCGGCATTTTCGATTATCATTAATGTTGCATTGGGTACATCAACACCAACTTCGATAACCGTTGTGGCAACTAATAGGTTGGTTTTTCCTGATTTAAAATCCGCCATAATGGCTTCCTTCTCATCGGATTTCATACGCCCGTGAATTAAACTAATCTTTAAATTTGGTAAAGCTTCTTTTAACAGCTCCCATGTGTCTTCCGCATTTTGGCACTGTAGTGCTTCTGACTCTTCAATTAAAGTACACACCCAGTACACTTGTGCTTTCTCATCCACACAGATTTTATTGATACGTTCCACTACTTCAGCTCGGCGAGTGTTATTGATAACGACTGTTTTGATAGGGGTTCTTCCCGGAGGCAGTTCATCAATTACCGAGTAATCCATATCGGCATAAGTTGTCATCGCCAAAGTACGCGGGATGGGAGTTGCTGTCATTACTAATTGGTGTGGGTAAAAATCTGCTTGCTTGCCTTTTTCACGAAGTGCAAGGCGTTGGTGTACGCCAAAGCGGTGTTGTTCATCAATAATGATTAAGCCTAAGCGTTGAAAATGTACATCATTTTGGAAGAGGGCGTGTGTACCGACGGCTAAGTGCGTTATACCCATGGCTACATTTTCTAAAGCTTCGCGTTTTTCGGCTACTTTTTGTTTACCTGACACCAAGGTAACCTTTAGTTTGAGCGGGGCAAGCCATTGGCTAAAACTTTTAAAATGCTGCTCTGCAAGAATCTCAGTCGGTGCCATTAAGGCTACTTGGTAGCCTGCTTCAATGGCATTTAAAGCCGCCGCAGCAGCGACTAAGGTTTTACCTGAACCTACATCACCTTGCACAAGACGACTCATTGGCCAAGCTTGCATTAAATCTTCTTTTATCTCGGCGATCACTCTGTTTTGGGCGTTAGTTAAATCAAAGGCTAAACCTTGTTTTAGCTTATTAAAATATTTATTCTTTGGCGCTAGAGGAATACCCTCTACCTGCTTTTGTTGTTCACGTAGTTTTCGCAAACTTAAATGATGCGCTAAAAGCTCTTCAAAGATAAGACGTTGTTGTGCAGGATGATTTCTTTCTAATAGTTGATTGACGGATAAATCAGACGTCGGTTTATGGAGGGTGTGTAGCGCTTCTTGTAAGCTGGATATAGAATAGCTTTGGCTTATTTTTGCTGGAATTAAGTCATCAAGGTCTCTGAGTGTTGATAGTGCTTCGTTAACGAGCCGAAATAAACTACGCTGTTGCAACCCTTTGGTGGTTGGGTAGATGGGCGTAAGAGCATCCGTAAGTTCAATGGTTTCACCATCTTTTAATATTTTATATTCAGGGTGTACCATCTCACGGGTGCTCGCACCGACGCGCACCTCACCAAAACATCGAATTTTTGTGCCAGGACTTAAGGCTTCTTTTTGTACATTAGCAAAGTGAAAAAAACGTAGCGTAATCATGCCCGTATTATCCGAAATCGTACAAATCATCATACGTCTACGGCGGTATACTATTTCAGCATGTTCGACTTCACCTTCAATTACCACTTCTTGCCCGTGTTGAGTGCTTCCAATGGGGTAAACTTGGGTACGGTCTTGATAACGTAAAGGTAAATGAAAGAGTAAGTCTTGTACTTTTTCAACGCCAATTTTTTGTAGGTTTTCAGCCATTTTCGGGCCGACACCTTTGAGTGCAGTTACTGATTGTTTGAGAGGGTTAGACACATTGTTAATTCATTATTTATTGTATTTGTACGATACCACTAAATGAGACCTTTGCACGAATCAGGTGACGAGTAAAAATGCCTAATATTTCACTGCTTTTCGTTGAAAAACTTGCTAATAACCCGTTATTAGCTTCATTTTCCGCCTCAATCAGTAAAATATTAGCCTACTTTTCTTTCGTCACTGACTCGTGCAAAGGTCTCTAAATGAATTTCAGTTGAAAAAAATGGAGCAATAAATTGCTCCATTTTTTTGCGGATTAGAATAAGGCTTATTTAGGAGGTGCCGTTTGCCCCATTGTAGGATAAAAAACCAGCTTAAATGTGCCGTATTCTTTATCAAAAAACTTACCAGCAAACATGCCATCACGCAGAGTTTCTAAGCTGTCTGCATTAAAATAGATGCGTTCTAAAAGGTGCTCTTTATCCCCTTCTTTTTTGTATAAGTTGTATTGGAATTGAACTAAGCCATTTTCAATATCTTTAAGGGTGTAATCTATTTTGAAAGGATGCGCATCCAAATCATAGGCTTGCTTGCGAACACCCGCTGATACTACGGGTACAAGCATAGGCCGAATCATTTGAAAGCCTTTTTTAGGGATTAAGGTATCAGATACGTAGCGTTCACCCTCAAGGTCTTTCACTCTTAATTTACCGCTATTATTTTTATCAAAAGTGAACTTTACATCCATTGGTTCACCCTCAACATCAACGATCATACCAATAGTACCTAAACGTTTTAATGCATCTGTGCCATTGTTCGCCCAGAAAATATAACCCAGCTTATTACCCTCTGCATCTTTAACAGTTATGTCTAGGTTTGCAGGGTATGAACGATTAGCAGGTAATACTTTGTACTTAAGGTCAAAATTATATTGTTTGCCTGCTTTATTCTTAAAATCAAAATTGATTTTAGTTTTGTCTTCTTTTGCTTCGCTGATAGATAAATTCTTAGCGATGTCAAAATTCTTTCCTGTGATAGAAAGATCAAAAGACATTTCTGCAAATGCAGTTGAAAATGGAGCAGCGGTGAGTAGAGCGAGTGATAAAAAGGTGTTGCGTAAATTCATGTCATCCTTGAGCGTAAATTAGTAGGGCTTTAACTACGCAAGGATGAAAAGTTCAGATGCAAATTGTACCTACTTTCAACTATCAGGTGCCTTCTAAGGAAGTTCTATTTATCTTTTTTAGGTGGATTTAGCATCATTATTTTCAGTTACTTTATTGCCTTCTTCGACGATTTTATCTTCCGTACCATCAATAATTTCAACAATATTAGTGCGATGTCTCCAGTAGATAAAAGCGGTCATGACTAGCAGAATTAAGAGTAAAGGTAGTGATCCCGTCACCCAATAAAAATACAAAGGCGCAAGTAAAGTAGCAATCAGCGCTGAGAATGATGAAATATTAATAAGTAGTGCTGATACTAACCAAGTAATTAGAACAACTAGCCCTAGGATGGGCTCTAAACCGATATAAACTCCCAATGCCGTTGCGACACCTTTTCCGCCTTTAAAGCCATAGTAAACAGGGTATAAATGTCCAATAAAAGCTGCCGTGCCTATTAATCCAAGCCAACCCCAGTCCATTCCCAGTGCGTGGCCAATAGCGACTGGAATCAAACCCTTTAATAAGTCACCTAGTAAAGTGAAAATGGCTGCTTTTTTACCGGCATGGCGCAGTACATTGGTTGCTCCTGGATTGTGTGAGCCAACCGTTCGAGGATCTACTTTTCCCATGATTTTACAGGTAATAATAGCGGCAGATACAGAGCCAATAAAGTAGGCGAGAATTACTAAGAAATAGGGCATGATAGCGGTCATTGTGATTAGAATGTGAACTAGTTTAGCAAAAAATGAGTAATAAATTATTAAAAACATTGCTAACAGGGAAAGAGCAGGGTGAATCACTCATTGTCATTCATGGTTGGGCAATGCATTCTGCTGTTTGGCAGCCCATAAAAGCAGACTTAGAAGCGTGCTACAGCGTCACATGGGTGGATTTGCCGGGTCATGGTTTTAATCATGATGTAGTGGCTGAATCGTTATCTGATATTGTCGATTTAATTTTACCTGTGTTAGAAAAAAACAGTCATTTACTTGGCTGGTCTTTAGGTGGTTTGGTCGCTCAAGGTTTATTACAGCGAGTACCCGAAAAAATCAAATCAATAACGTTAGTGGCATGTACGCCACGGTTTTCAAAAGCAGAAGGTTGGCAATATGCGATGGGTGAGGCGGTACTAAAAAACTTTGCGATAAATCTAAAAGAAGATAGTGAAGCCACTATAAAACGTTTTATTGGCTTACAGTTTATGGGAGTTAAAAACGCAAAAGAATTGCAACGTACTCTAACCCGTGAGATCGTGGCTAATTTGCCTAATAGATATGCACTTAGCACAGGTTTAGATATTTTAAGCACCGCTGACTTTAGATCGGTTAGCAAAGAAAATAAATCTATCCCTCCACAGCACTGGATCCTTGCTGAGAAAGACCGATTAGTACCAAAGGCTGTCATAAGAGATTTGAAATTAATCCGACCTGATGCTCAAATTACTCTCCTAGAGAATACGGGACACGCCCCTTTTATGACACACCCCCAAGAATTTATGGACAGTTTTACTGCATTTGTAGACAACTATGCTGGATAATATGCTGGATAAAAAAAATACCCGTCAACACTTCGAACGTGCCGCCGAAACTTATGATAGTTCTGCCGTATTACAACGCGAGATAGCGAAACGTTTAGGTGAACGTTTAGATTATATAAAGCTACAACCCAATATCGCCTTGGATATAGGTTGTGGTACAGGTTATTTAACGCAAGATTTATTAAAACGTTACCCCAAAGCTAATGTTATTGCTTTAGATCTCGCTTTGAATATGACTAAAAAAACTATAAAAGAAAGCAAACAGGACTGGAAAAGCCGCTTAAATCCATTAAAACGTCAATCTAAAGGGAAACCTCATGGGCTTTGCGCGGATGCTGAACAGCTCCCCCTAAAAGCTGAAAGCGCAGATTTGATTGTTTCAAATCTAATGCTTCAGTGGAGCAATGACTTAACACAAACCTTTACTGGCTTTCATAGTGTATTAGCACCTAATGGTTTATTACTGTTCAGCACCTTTGGTCCTGATACTTTAAAAGAGATGCGCGAAAGCTGGGCGAGTGTTGATGATACGCCGCATACCAGTCCCTTTGTCGATATGCATGAAATTGGTGATGCGCTTCTACAGGCTGGTTTTATCAATCCAGTAACGGATATGGAAGTCATTACCATGACTTATAATACGGTTCGCCAACTGATGAAAGACTTAAAAAATATAGGTGCGAGTAATACCAATAGTGCACGTAGCAAAGGCTTAATGGGTAAGAAAAAACTAAAAGACTTCGAGCAGGCCTATGAGCATTTTAAAACAGCTGACGGCTTTTACCCTGCAAGTTGGGAAATTGTATATGGGCATGCTTGGGTAGGTGAGGGTTTTAAAGTAGAAGGCTTTGATACTGTCATACCGATTAAAGCTTTGTAACTTTAAATTTTTAACCATATAAAGGGTATGATAAAAGAGAACTTTGCGGGAGTCAGGTGACGAGTAAAAATGATTAATATTTTTCTTTCTTTTTCTCTTTTTCCGCGTATTTCTGGGGCTTAATTTATATCTTTTGTTTCCTTCATGGTAAAATAAACGTCTTGTAACCCTAAGCAATGGCAAAGGTCTGTAATTAATGAAACCAGTAAGAATTATCTATAAAATCATAGGGCTACAACTACTCTTGGTTACAGGTTTGGTGTTAATGAGTATTTACGCTAAGCGTGGTAAAAATGTAGCCATTAACCAAAAACAAAAAAATATTCGTCAATGGTGGTTAAAAAAAGTAATTAAAGTTGTTGGTCTACGCTTGACCACAAAAGGTGATGTGCCTAGAGATGATGAAACTGCCTTATGGATTTCTAATCATATTTCTTGGCTAGATATTCCTGTGATTGGAAGTGAAGGGGTAGCATTCTTATCCAAAGCTGAGGTACGTAAATGGCCAGTGATAGGCTGGTTAACGGAGAAAAGTGGGGCGTTATATATTCAGCGGGGTGACGCAAATGCTTCATCACTTGCATCACAAAAAATTGCCGATAAAATCAATCAAGGGCATGACAGTGTCATGGTTTTTCCTGAGGCTACTACTACTGATGGGAAAGATGTGAAAAAATTTCATGCGCGAATATTTGCACCCGCCATTGACCACAATTTGCGTGTCCAGCCTATTGCGATCAGATATTTAACCAAAGAGGGAGTGCATCACCCAAAAGTCGCTTGGGGTGATGAAAGCTTTTTAACAAATGTATTTGATGTCTTGGGTGAAACTACAATTCATGTGGAAATTAACTTTTTAGCCGTCATTGAAGCCAAAGATTTTTTAGAAAGAAAGCATTTGTCTGAGCATGCCTATGAGCAAGTTAGAGAGGTTGTTTTTGCTAAGGAAAGTTAAAAAACTGAGATCTCGCACGAGTCAGGTGACGAGTAAAAATAGCTAAAATTTTTCTTTCGTTACTGACTCGTGCAAAGATACTCAAACTATTATTTCAAACTAGGAGGCTGTCTTTCTTAGTTTAACTGTACCCGTTGCCCCCAAGGTACATCGCCTTTTCCTTTGATTAACCACAGTACAGGATAATTTGGCTCCAACGGAAACTCCCCCATAGCATCGGTAAAATATACGACAGTATTGGGTTGACTATCCTGTTGTGAAATCCAATTAAATACAGGGCGAAAATCTGTTGTGCCTCCGCCCAGTAAAGTATCAGGTAAGGTGACTTCCTCCCACGGTTCAAACACTTGAGGAAAGCCATCAATAATATCTGAGTCACAGGCAACTAACGTTACACGTGCGCGCATTTGACCTTTAATCGCATTTATTTCAGAAAGACATTCTTTGAGTTCTTTATCACTTACTGAGCCACTTACGTCTAAAGAAACGAGTACATTGACTTCAGCACTTTTTAGGGTAGGAAAAATAGCAGGATCTCCACGGCGTGTGGAAGGTCGTGTATAGCTATAATCATCACGCGCAACTGCGGTCATATAACGTGCTAAAAGCATACGCCAAGGTAGTTTAGGTTGTAGCAGTTTATCTACTAAACGCTTCATTACGCCACTTAGCTTGCCTGCTTGTTGAGCTTGTTGCGCCGCACCTGCCATGCGTTGTTGCCATTGAATACTCAATTCTTCAGCTTCTACTTGGTCTAAGGGTGGAGGCGGGGCCTCACTACCGCCTGAATTTTCATCAAACTCTTGTTGCCCCGCTCCTTCAGGATCTTTTTCTTGATCACCCGATGAACCACCACCTGATTTATCTTGGGTTGATTTTTGCTCCGGCTCTGGTGGTTTATTGCTTTGATTATCATTATCCAAGGGGTTGTCACTGCTGTCTTGCCCACCTTCTGCAAACTGATCCTCTTTATCATAGAGGTGTTGATCGAGGGTTTCATTCATGTCGTTGTCGGCAATTAGCGGATAAATTTCTTCTGCGCTCATGCCTTCATATTGTTTCATAAACAATATACCAGGAGGCGGTATTAAACCTTCTTCTAGTAAAATCGGGTTGATGGCGTAATCACAGGCTAAATCCCAGCGGTGCTTAATACGATGTTCACGCCGTGCAAAGTGAGATAGGGCACAATGTAACGCTTCATGAGCAAGAATAAACTGCGTTTCGGAAGGTTTTAATGAATCAATAAAATCGGGGTTATAGTAAAACTTACGGGCATCTGTACCCGTTGTAACACACCACGCAGGATCAGCTTCTTGTAGAGGTAGGCGTAATACTAGCGCACCTAAGAAAGGTTTATCAAGAATCAGCTTGGTGCGTGCCGTTGTGAGTTTATTCTCGATAGCATGTCGGTCAGAGTCACTCATAGACTGTTAATCGTATAGCATGATGTCGCCAATGCTACCCGCCCAGTGGGAGAACTCTGGCACAGCAAACAAATCATCACCTATTGCTCGAAGCATGTCTGAAATAAGCATAACCCCCATTTCTTTCTGCCTAAAATTTTTGGCGTAGTTTAGGATATGCCCATAAACAATTTTAGCATCTTCAATTGATCCACCTGCCTTACTGGCATCGTTTTTTGCACGTATGGCGCGACCCACTAAGGCACTGGCGACAGCGTATTGTAAGTCTATTTCTTTGGGAGCTTTTATATCTTCTCCCAGTAAAATCGCATCTAAGTCTGGCATTTGATCCATACTGTCGATAAATGCTTTTAACTCAATTCCTGCTGCTGGGCCAACACAGGCTTGAATACTGCCTAATAATACCTGCGGGGAGCCACTAAACTTTATTAATGCTTGGTGGGCAAACTTCCATGATCGGGGCGAAGGAAATGCTACAGGGTTATGTGCGGGGTCAAAATCAAATAATAACTCAGGACGAAAGCGTAAGAAGGCGATAATTTTTTCACTAATATCGTTGTTATAAGCCCAGCTTACCCAGTCGTCTAAGTTCACGTCAACATCATAATGCGAAAAGCGATTAGCTAAAGGTGAGGGCATCGTATAAGTCACACCACGATCACCTTGCCGATTACCTGCTGCAAAAATGGCCCAGCCATCGGGGACGCGATAATCACCTAATCGGCGGTCGAGAATTAACTGGTAAGCGGCGGCAGAAACACTCGGTACAGCCGAGGTGATTTCATCCAGAAACAACACACCTTTAGTGCCATGGGTTTCTGCATTAGGGAGCATGGATGGTATCGCCCATTCTACTTTATTATTATTGTTGGCATCACGAAAGGGAATGCCGCGTAAATCACTGGGCTCCATTTGAGAAAGTCTAATATCAATCACAGGGACATTATGACGTGCACCTACTTGATTGATTAAATCAGACTTACCTACACCGGGTGGCCCCCACAGCATAACGGGCGTATGACTGCCGGTTTGTGCTCCGATAAATTCTTGGTCTAAAATGGTATTGAGTAGGGCTGGGCGCATAGTTTTTCTCTGTGTTTATTCGCTGTTTTCAGTGTAAGCGCATCATAGTTTTTTGCTTACTCTCTTGCAATTATCCATACTAGACTTTGGTGTAATAGGTTTAGCGACCACTCATTAGAATCATTCCAAAGTCTTTTGGTTGTGGCTCTAGGATTCGCGTATTCCAGCTAATTCGTGCATCACGCTCTCCACCATCGTCATCGTCATTGATAATCACATCCATACGGAGCTTGTGCTTTATCGCAGGGCTTATGCCTAACTGCTTCCAATTAATGGTAGCTTTCATTTCATAGCCATCGTATTTACTCTTAATAGAGTAGGGCAATTCTACTTCACTGCCTGAGGGGTTTTCTTTACCAGAAATTCCGGATAAATTGTCTTTAGTACGTTCTGTGCCATCAAACTTGTTGCTCGCATTCAGTGAAACTCGCTTAAAAATAAAGTGGTAGTCATTCTTTTTATCAAAACTATCACCACCTTCGTTATTTCCATCAATAAAAAACTCAACTGAATCATCTTGCTTGGGGTCATCTGAATCTACTGAGTATTCTTTGTCATAGGCTTTTACAATTAGGTAGAGGTTTTCATCATCCCATTTGACTTGCCATTTTCCTGAAATATCTTTTTTATCCCATGTTTTACCTTCTAGCAAAACATTGAGTGCCTGTGGGTTTTGTAAACGGTGAAACAACTTTTTATCACCCTTCGCTGGGCGAATAACGATACGTGGCTTCGTCGGGTCTACGGTTGGCATAAAGTGTGCGACCTTGCTTGCTTCAGGCTTTGTTTGTTTTTTAAGTTTATCCCAGTCCCACCAACGTGGATTTTCTTTCATAAAGGCTTGGCTGGCTTGTAATTTTGGGGACTCATCTAAGGGTTTACGGATGTGTTCTTTCAATCCCCAACAACCGTCAGCATTACAACTTCTTGGTGCGGCAAAGGCGGTGAAAAGTCCTGCCCCCATTTTCTTCCATTCATCATAGAGCGTGGTGTACAGTTCGCTCATACGTGGGTCGCGGTTTGCACCAAAAAATAAGGGGTTTGGGTGTTGCATATAGTCGCGTGTTGCCCAATCAACGAGACCTTGACCACCCTCGTATGAAATCATCTCTACACCAAACTCTTTAGTGAGCTTAGCTGTTTTGGTGATTTCTTCGATAACCTTGGGTAAAGATCGATAAGATTTTTTATCGGTGAGCAAGTGGAATATTTCATCCACTGTTTTTGAATCACGAAAACCTCGCAGATTACCACCCACGTAGGGTGCGATAGCGAGTGCATCGACATTTTTATAGGTGTCATTATAGGCAAGAATAGTGCCCGAAATATCAGGGCGGGTATCCCAACCACTGATGACACGTATGAGCTTTTCATGGCCGCCGTAAACCTCTTCCCAAAGTTTAAAAAACTCTACTGATCGTTTGGCGTAGTACTTATAGCCTGCCATTAGTGCATCTTGATCTAATTTTTCTGCGATCCCCATCTTTTGCATGTGTTCGTTATGCACAAAGTTAGAGTTCCAAGCCTCGTTGGTGTATTCGATATAGGGTATTAGCTCAGGCGCTAAGAGTGCTTTAACAGTTGTGGCAAATTGCTTGATGTAATCATCATCAGAGGCGTGTGGCACATTCAACCAAGGGTTTGCTTTAAGGCGGTTAGCAAGCTCAATTTGAATTTCTAAAGGTGCGCCACGTGTGCCATAAATACCGCCCCATGTGGCTTTGTCTAAAGTAGGGCGTTCACTCCATTTAACATGTGCGTTACGCGTAACGCCGGACATTGGCATCATCCGAATAACTTTAAAATCTTTCAT
>JAZGFW010000180.1:0-2135 GCA_036479895.1 Cocleimonas sp.
CTCCGTTTTCGTCTAAAAGCGGGTGGTTCGACAAGTACACTGATTGCATCAACGGGTAATTTGACAAATGGCGAAAAATTTCATGTTGCAGCAACTTATGACGGCTCCACAATGCGACTCTATAAAAATGCACAGGAGGTAGGAAGTCTTGCTAAAACAGGTCTTATAGATGCTAATAATACAGTAGAGACGTGGCTTGGAGGTACACCAGGAAATGCAACCCAACATCCTTGGAAAGGCTCATTGGCCAATGTAAGAATCTATCAAAAAACACTTACACCGGCTGAAGTTAGCACTATCATGAATACTGATGAAGTGGCTGATATTACAGCCCCAATTATTAGTAACAGGCAAGTAGCTGTCACAAGTTCTAGTGCAACCATCTCCTGGAATACTAACGAGGTAGCAGATGGCAATCTTTCCTATGGATCTAGTAATGCTTATGAAAATGGTACAGTTAATGGTGGGTCTTCAGGAGTATCACATAGCATAACGCTATCTGGACTTACAGAAAATACGACTTATCACTACCAAATTACAAGCACAGATGGCAGCAATAATACAGCTACCTCAGCTGATTTTACCTTTGTTACAGGAGCTATTGGAGATGCACCAGAGTTACTAATGTTTGATTGGAATACAGTTGTAACAGAGGCTAATCATGGATTTCCAAGGGATTTGCCGCCAATGGTATCGGCCAACGGAGACTGGACAAGTCCTGTCAACTACGCGACAGGGACTTTCTATCTACGCGCTGAAATAAAAAGTGGAGGTCAGCCAGTTCCACAGACCATGAGGTTTAATTTCTGTATTTGGCAAAAAGATCTTGTTACTGGAAACAATTTTGGTCTAGAGGAGTGTGTGCATCTAAGTTCATCATTAGTAGGTAATGTGGGTAATGAATTAACCTGGACTGGACAAGTAGATAGTATGGCTCAAATTAGCGATGATCCGCTTGATTGGACAAGAATAAGACATGCTTACGGAATAGCTATTAAAAATACAGCAAAAAATCCTGTGAGTGATTATCTTGGCTGGGACTGGTTTGGTGAGGATCCCACTGAATGGTATCCTCTTGATGTCCGTTTTACAGTTGTAGTCGTTCCGAATGGCCAAACATTCAGTGGCTGGGGTAATTACATTAACTGACCAATTGTTAAACTAAGTTATTGTTACCCAACTCAGTTGTACAAGGATGTACGACTTCTATGCCTCGATATTTGAATAGATTCCGAGCATCCGAATGGTGTCTATTCACGACATCAGTTATATCGATCGTATACATCATAAAGTATACATTAAGATAGTACTGGAAAAACCCTATCAAAACTACTATCATAAATAAATAATCTTAACCTTTAAAAAAATATGATAATTTATGGCTAGAATTGGCTATGCCAGAGTCAGCTCAACAGGCCAAAGCTTAGAAGTTCAATTAGATAAATTGAATCAGGCTAAATGTGGCCGGATTTATCAGGAAAAACGAAGTGGCCGAACTGTGGATCGTTCAGAATTTCAATCCTGCATGAATTATCTGCGTGAAGGCGACACTTTAATCATCACCCGGCTTGACCGTTTAGCCCGATCAGTAGTTCATCTTGCGAAAATTTCCAAACGATTCCAACATGAGAAAATTGATTTACAGGTACTGGATCAAAACATTGATACCAGTACATCCACAGGTAGACTTATGTTTAATATGCTGGCTTCAATTGCCGAATTTGAAAACGATCTGCGGACTGAGCGCCAATCTGAAGGAATAGCCAAGGCCAAAGAAAATGGTGTTAAATTTGGCAGACCCCCCAAAGTAACAGATACAAAAAAACAGGAAATTTACTCACTTCGGCTTTCTGGCACCAGCATCGGTCAATTGGCAAAACAGTTCAAACTGGGTGAAGCCACAATCTATCGAGTATTGAATGCAGTTAAACAATCTAATACTGTGCCAGAAATGAAAACTACAAAATAACCTTTTGTTCGTAAATATATGTAATTAATTATTCAAATCCTTCTCTGTACATGACAAAAAATAGAGAAAGTTGACATAGATAGTTGAAATATAATTAAATACTATATTTTTGTTTAGCGAACATGAATACCAGACAATTCCAAATTAACGAACTGACACTGATTTT
>JAZGFW010000181.1:0-3036 GCA_036479895.1 Cocleimonas sp.
GGCAATCGCGTTTGGCGCGCGGGCTTAAGCTCAAAGTCACTGAGGTTAGGGCATGAAAGACTCTCAAGAAGAAGTAAAAAACTACGATGTGATCATCAACGGCGGTGGCATGGTCGGTGCAACCTTGGCGTGCTTGTTAGCAAAAACAGGGCGTAAAGTAGCGGTGATCGAAGCCTTTGAGGCAAAGCCTTTTTCATCAAATGATGACTACGATATGCGTGTTTCTGCGATTAGCCGAGCGTCACAAAATGCACTCATAAAAGCAGGAGGATGGGATGCAATTTTAAAAATGCGTGCTTCACCTTATGACGTAATGGATGTGTGGGATGAAGCAGGCGATGGTAATGTACGCTTTGATGCCAGTGAATTAGGCGAGCCAGATTTAGGACATATTATAGAAAACCGTATTATTCAGCTTGCGCTTGCTGATGCCATAAATGATGCTGAGACGGCTACATTCTATCAACCAAGCAAGTTAGAAAACTTTGTAGCTGATGATGAGAAAGTCACGGTTACTTTGGATGATGGCAAAGAAATTTCCGCACAGTTATTGGTGGGCGCAGACGGTGCAAACTCTCAAGTACGCAAATTAGCAGGGATAGATTTTGAACGTGATGACTACGGGCAAAGTGGTTTAGTAGCAGTGGTTAAAACAGAAAAACCACACGAATCTACAGCGTGGCAACGCTTTCAATCAACGGGGCCTTTAGCATTTTTACCTCTGTCAGATGGTAGTAGCTCAATAGTTTGGACACTACCTTCTGACCGCGCTGACTATTTCTTATCTTTAAGTAAAAAAGATTTCAAAGTTGCTTTGGCAGAAGCGCTTGATAATAAGCTGGGTAAAATTACTAAAGTGGGTCAGCGTGGTGCATTCCCCTTAAAAGGCTCGCAAGCAAAGACGCTTATTAGCGAGCGAGTAGCTTTAGTAGGCGATGCGGCGCACACGATTCATCCGCTGGCAGGACAAGGCGTGAATCTTGGTTTAAAAGATGCGGTGGAACTGGCTCAACAACTTATATCAACCCCTACAACGACAGGAGACCTAGGTAGTCACAAGCTTTTACGTCGCTACGAGCGCGCTAGATGCGGTGATAATGTAATTACCATGCGCGCGATGGAGGGCTTTAGGCTCTTATTTGGTCACAGCGCAAGCCCTGTTAAAACAGCGCGTAACTTTGGGATGAATTTATTTAATCAGCTTCCTAAATTGAAGAATGAAGTTATACGAAAGGCAATGGGTTTATAGTGTTAATTTCAGTTTCTCGTGTATTACCAGCTATCATACTGACCCTCCTATTAACTCAGTCAGCAAGTGCATGGATTGATTGTAACTGGCACTTTCAGTCAAAAGTGGTGATTACCGAACAGTCTGGTTCTAACCTAAATAGCTATCAAGTATTGCTAACTTTGAATGCATCCAGTATGCACGCTAATTATAACTGGAGCAGTGCAGGCGATGATCTAAGGGTGTTAGATAGTAACGATAGTACGCACCTAGATTACTATGTACAAAGTTGGAATGCCGCCACGAAACAAGCAGAAGTTTGGGTGATAATTCCCTCATTACCTGCTAACTCAAATAAAACGATTTATCTTTATTATGGTAATCCAACCGTGGCTACCACAGGCAATGCTGGTGTGACCTTAACCCAACCGGGGATCAAGTTTCATACCCGTTATTCAACAGCAAACCCCAATAATAAAGCAGCGGCTTTTAATTTTTTCAATGCGGGAAATGATAATACGGCAGGCTATGGCTGTAAATTTATTAGTAACTTTACGGGTATCAGTAATAAAAACCAATTTACGCCATCAACTCACAATAATTTTATTGCCTATTCAGAAACTTTTTTTAAGGTGAATCCTTCAGAAGTTGGGACATGGTCAGTACGTTATGGTGCTGATTTTGGTCGTGGTGGCGCATTGTATGTTGACGGTACTCCACTAGAAGAAGATTGGAATGGAGACCTTTGGTGGAGTGGCAACTGGGGGCATGTAGATGTTTTACAAGGCTCAATTAACTTGAATGCTGGCTATCATCGTTTGGAGGTAATTGGCGCAGAAGGTTGTTGTGATGGTGGTATAACCGTGCAATATAAAAAACCGGGGGGGACGTTTACAACCTATTCAACCGGAAGTATAGATATTGTAAGCAGTAAATGTCCTGCTATCGAGCCAACCTCTACCTTTCCTACTAAAGCGTATCACCCACCTGCAATAAAAATAAGTAAGAAATCTCAGGTTATTTCTGATCCTGTAAATTTAACTAATTTACCTAAACGCATACCGGGTGCGCGGGTGAGATATACTATTACCGTCACTAATACGGGCGCGCCAGTAGATATTGATAGCATCAATATCAAAGACCCGATACCAGCCAATACACTGATCCAATTAGCGAACCCTGACTTTACTTTTCAGGATGGCTCACCTCCGAGTGGCTTGAACTTTGTATATTCGGGCTCAAATAATGGCAGTGATGACGTTTCCTTCTCAAATAACAATGGCACTAACTTTTTATTCCAGCCAACGATGGATGCAGAGAATAGTAATACGGCTATCACTCACTTTCAGCTATCACCCAAAGGTCGTTTAGGTTGTTCAAATACAGGACAAGCCATTTCATTTTCATTGAAGTATGATGTGAAAGTTGATTAATTTTTGCTAGTATAAGCTTCCTTTCTTCGGGCTGAAACTAGGGCTGACACACATGAGCATAATCGACACCATCGCCATTTTAATATCACTGGCGGCTATCTTTAGTTATATCAACTACCGTTTTTTAAAAATTCCTAGCACAATCGGTTTATTGGCAATTGCTTTATTGATGTCATTAGGCATCGTGTTACTCGGCAAGATGGGCTTACCCATTGAAGATCAAGCACGAGAACTGCTTAAAGGCATAGATTTTAATGAAGCCCTAATGCAAGGCATGCTAAGCGCGCTCTTATTTGCAGGCGCATTGCATGTGCATCTTGAAGAGTTGGTTAAGCAAAAGTGGGTGGTGGCAATTTTAGCCAGTGTTGGGGTCAT
>JAZGFW010000182.1:0-3202 GCA_036479895.1 Cocleimonas sp.
TAATTTGAAGATGAATTAATAACAGTTCCTTGCCGTTATTCTTTTATAACGGTTAGGCCCAAAGCAGCCCAACTGTGCATGCCGCCACGGTAGTATTTTATTTTTGCAGCAGGATAACCCATCTTAAGTAGTTTTTTAATCGCGGTAGGTGACTGTGCGCACCAGTTACCATTACAGTACATCACCAAGGTTTTTGCATTTTTAAAGTTAAACACATTACCTGATTCAACATTAAAATGATCTTCCATAATATCTAACGTGCTTTCAGATGTTTTAAACTCAGTGAAAGGAATATTGATAGCACCAGGGATCACGCCAGTAAGCTTAACCCAATCCGGTGTTCTTGAATCAATCACAATAATAGAGTCATCGCCGTCTGACATTTCTTTAATATAGTCGATAATTTCTCGCTCACCTAAGGTCTCAATGGTGTGAGGCTTAAACGGGTACATGGATTGTATCGTGCCACGCCCTGTTTTTTTATAAAAATCTACAATGTGATTTTTCTTATCTTGGTTACGCATAATGGTAACCGTTTTACCATTATGTTTAACATCGACACTAAATAAGTTGTAGGCAATTTTTATTTTCTTTGTTGGGGGTTCTTCTGCGGAAGCAATTGGAGAGAGTAAAAAAACAAATAATGAAAGAATTGAGAATAGTATTGTTGAGTTCTTCATAGAGGTAATCAGTTCCTTTTATTGATGATGTAGATATGCTGTGCTTGATGCACACTCTGTATTAAACGGCTTTTATTAATATTAGGATGCAGGGACGAGTCTAGCATATCTAAATCAGAGGCAGACTTTGATTAATGATGTTTTTAACATAAGGGATAGGAGATGTGTAGGCTAATACTATATTTGCTAAAATGTAATGAAAAAAGGCTGACAAAAGTCAGCCTTTTAGAACAATAACGTTCTTCAGTTAAATACTTTTAATACCCGCCAACGAAGCCATTCTTAATTGGTTGATGACTTTTTCTTTAATTTGTTTTTTTGCTTCAGTAAACTTTTCTGCAAAAAGGGTCATATAGTATTTGTTTTTATTATTTAAAGGAAAGTCCAAAGTAGTAATCTCGCCTTGTGGAGAAATATATTTTTTTTGTATAACCATTACTTCTGATTGATCCGTTCCCATGTCTTTACGTGACTTTGCATCGCCTGTTGCAATGTAACCACCTTGTATCAAGGCTTTGTTAATATCATCAAAACTAAAAAGCTCTTTCTGTTTTTCAGTCTGTACCATCACGTCTGTTGTACAGCCGTCTTCTTCTGGTGAGATTGCATAACTTACTTTATCAACAAACACTTCGTAAACACCATTAAAATCCTTCGCTAGAATTAACTTCTTTTCATGGCTTAGCGAATCTTTAAGTGTTTCAGAATCGTTGTATTTCTTCTCACAGTATTGCTTATGCAAGTTTAAGAAAGCAGTTAAGTGTTTAGGGGTTGTAGGCGCTGCTTCAGAGGCAACTTTATTGTTAATACAACCATTTAAGAGTACTGTCGTTAGTACCGCTGCGGTACACAGCATCACGACGGGGATCGCTTTATTCATAGGGTTTGCCTTTTTTATTTTTATTATTTTCAACTACAATATGTCTTTATATTAAGACCATATTGCTGGGTGAGGTAAATATAGCGTAATTATATGAAGTTACAAAGGAATCTCAGACTAACGGATTCAATCTTTATAATTTTGCGTAGCTTGACTCATATCATTTGCAAGACCTTTAAGCGCTAGTTAAAATGCCGAGATGTTAAATGTCGAACCAAAATACACAGGCAAAACGTCCTTTCTTCATTTAGGCTTTCGCCCTTTCTTCTTTGCGTCTTTATCCTTTGGTGTTATCTCAATTTTACTTTGGATGATTATGTACAGCTTTGGGAAAAATATTTTACCCAATGGTTACGGTATAGTTAACTGGCACGCACATGAGATGATATTTGGTTTTGCGACAGCCACGATTACTGGTTTTTTATTAACGGCGGTTAAAAACTGGACGGGCATTCAATCGATTAATAATAAGCCCCTATTAGGTTTATTTTTGCTTTGGTTGTTTTCTCGAGTGCTTGCGTTTATTTCCGGCTCTTGGGTGTTACCCACCTTAGCGATTGTTGATAGTCTTTATTTATTGTTCGTTCTGCTTGCTTTTTCGTCTCCTATTTTCAAAAAGAAGCAATGGAGTAATCTAGCATTTAGTGGAAAACTACTGCTTCTTTTTATCGGCAATATCATTTTCTATTTGGGCTTATTGGGTTATTTAGACAACGGTGTTCATTATGGTTTGTATATTGGTTTTTATACCGTACTAGGCATTATTTTTAATATGGGGCGTCGTGTGATTCCTTTCTTTATTGAAAAAGGTGTGGGTTGTCCCTTTGAAGCAAAAAACTATCCGTGGGTGGATGCGAGTAGTTTGTGGTTATTTTTAACATTTTCTGCTGTGGATATTTTTATCCCCACTAATCATCCCGAAGGGAAGTACCTTATTGCCGTTTTAGCATTGGCTTTAGTGGTATTGCATGGTGCACGTCTATTCGGTTGGTATCACAAAGGTATCTGGAAGAAGTCATTACTCTGGGTTTTATATGTGGGCTATCTTTGGATAGTACTGGGGTTTATCTTGAAAATCAGCAGCATTTTTTTCGGCACATCACCTTACCTTGCTCTTCATGCTTTTGCCTATGGCGGTATTGGTATGATTACTTCAGGAATGATGGCACGCGTTTCATTAGGTCATACTGGCAACAATGTTTTTGACCCTCCTAAGATTTTACATTTTATCTTTGGTTTATTATTTCTTGGTGCGATTATTAGGGTCATTCTTCCTTTGTTTTTCAGTAGTTACTATCTAACGTTAATTGAAATAGCGCAGGTATTTTGGATTATTGCCTTTCTACTCTTTTTTATAAAGTATGCCCCTATGTTAATTAAAGCACGTGCTGATGGTCGTTACGGATAGTTTGTTAGGAACTAAAAAACAAACAGCATGGTTGATTGATTCTAGTATTTACGTCTTTAAAGCGTGGTATACCAATACGAGTGAGCAAACCGATGTAAACGGTAACCCGATTAATGCTGTTCTTGGTTTTATGGATTTTGTCTATCGGCTTTTATCGACAGAAAAACCACAGCTAATTGCCTTTGCGTTTGATGAGAGTTTAAAAAATTCACACCGTAAGGAAATATACCCAGA
>JAZGFW010000183.1:0-7744 GCA_036479895.1 Cocleimonas sp.
TATCTATAATTTTTTTCGCAATGATGACGGTTTAAACTTTCACCGCTCCTATGGTTACTTGGTCAATCCTGCGGTGGGTCACGTGATTGCCGATTGGTGGATTGCTCATAAGCCCCCTATATAAAAATCATCTTATACCGTTTCAGTAAATTATAGATACAAAAAAGCCCTGATTAAACAGGGCTTTAGAATATATTCTCTACACTTATAAAACCAACGGGGATAAAAAACCCTGTAAAAACAGAGTCTTAGGTGTATATCTTTACATTACCGCTCTAAGGTATTTTTCAGAAAGGAATATCATCATCAAAGTTATCAAAGCTTTGAGGTGCTGCAGTTTGTGGTGCGCCGCCTTGCGCCTGTGCAGGAGCCTGCTGCTGAGGCGCTCCACCACCTTGCTGTGGCTGCTGCTGTTGAGGCGAAGGGCTAAAGTCGCTACTTCCACCTGCTTTTCCGCCTAACATGGTCATTTCTCTGGCCACAATCTCAGTCGTATACTTATCTTGCCCACTTTGGTCTTGCCATTTACGGGTACGTAACTGACCTTCAATATAAACAGATGAACCTTTACGCAGGTATTCACCCACAATTTCAGCAAGACGATTAAAAAACACAACGCGATGCCATTCGGTCTTTTCTTTTTTCTCACCAGTGGCCTTATCTTTCCAATTTTCGGTTGTGGCAATACTAATATTAGCAACAGCCCCGCCGCTGGGCATGTACTTTACTTCAGGGTCTTGTCCAAGATTCCCTATTAAAATCACTTTATTAACACTTGCCATAACTTTATCTTCCTTAAATATTTGTCGCTTATTCTACTTTATGAAACAAAAATAATACACTGCAAATAGAGAATTATTTCTTTCCTAGCAGTTGATTTTTTAAACTTGCCTGAGCAGGTCTATTAGACAACCAAATACCAAATAACGCTTGCTTAAAGGGTAAGCCTTTTATAGTGCCTAAAACTTTTTTGTTTTTAATAACCTGAGTGCCTACTGCGGGGTTATACACCAAGTCCATCACATCGCCTTTATTTACTTTGCCACTAAAGGCTACTTTTAATAGTTGGTTTATTTGAGGTTGAATCGGCGCTGTTTTTCCACCGGTTGCATTCTTAAAACCTTGATTAAGTGCACTCTTCATTTTAGAAGCACTGGCAAAGCCCGAAACGATATGCATGCGAATTGCCATAGGCTCATTAGCAGCCATAATTTGCTGAGCGTTATTATTCTTTTTTTGTAGGTAAAGCCCAGCATGATAAACAGAAATAATAAATTTGGTTCGTGTACCTACGCCATTTAACACTAATTGCTTTCCCGCAACACTCATTCCATTAGGAATAGCATTAAGCGCACTGGCTGTAAACGATGTAAGCAATAAGCCCATCGCTAGTAAAAATGGTAATAAACGCACAGAAAAAGTCATTGAGGTATCCTTCCTTGAATTATTGAAAAAAGTGTTCGCTTAGATTATAGCTTAATTTTACATTGATATAAGGGCTGGCCGCTTTCAGCGTATTTTTTCTCAAATAAGGTTAACGGTTCGCTTGGCTTAATTAATTCAGCATTCACTTTGGTCTTACCCAATCTATTCTCAACAACCCTGTCTAAACCCAACCCTAGAGCCATACAAAACTCATCCACATAAACTTTCCAATTTGTTCTTAACTCTAATTCTCCACCAAGTGAAAAAAGTAGTGGAAATGCAGGGTGACCATGCCAGCGGCGCTTTAGGTGTTTTGATTTAGGATAAGGATTAGGGTAAAGAATAAAATGCTTCTCCAACTTCCAGCTTTCGGCATGCGCTAAAGACCAAAAATCGGCACATTCTGCTTGGACCAGCAGTGCATTTTCAGGCAGATTATAATTGTATTCTTTTGCCAACCTAAAAGCGGAGCGATCAATACCTATCACCAGAGCGTCAGGATTTTGTTTAGCTATTATTACTGTACTCATTGCCGTTCCACAGCATGAGTCAAAAATAAGTGGTTTACCTAGCTTAATACTATTTAGCACCTTCGGCTTTAACAAATCAAAGGCCTCTTGCGTATGTTTAGCGATAGGTTTTTGATTCACTTTTAGAAAGTGCTTATTAACAACCAACTCAATATTTTTGTGAATACCTTGTTGCGCATCACTAATCCAGCGCGACTCTTGCTTGAGTTCTTCCTGTATTTCTTCTTTTTTATTAGCGGGCATGAATCTCTTTTAATAAATCTACATTCACAAAATCATAACCCATAGCATCACCCGCTAATACAGCGAAGGATTCATCGGGTTCACCGTACTGGTCAAGTACTAAAGCCGCACCCGAAAAATCATCTTCTTTAGTATATCCATTTACAGTGATTACTGTTTTTAAATCAGCACCTAATGATGATTTAACGCCGTTGAGAGAATCTTCAAAGGCCAAACAGTTCTCGGGCTTGATATTCATTTCATTCATTGCCCATGTATAAATATCAGGCGCTGGCTTTTTGGCAGGAACAATATCCCCTGCTGCAATAACTTCAAACCAATCCAACGACGCTTTACCTAAGGTCGCACTTAATAAAGAAGTTACATTAGCAGGCGTTGTTGTCGTTGAGATAGCCAAACGTAAACCCGCTTCACGTGCCTCATTAATCAAGCGTTTAACCCCTGAGCGCAAAGGAATCGCTCCCGACTCTAAAAGTTCTAAATAAAAATGAGTTTTGCGTTTATGTAAACGTGCAGCGAATTCAACAATATCCTCATCAAGCTCAAATCCTGTTAAAAACTGCTCAACATATAAGCGAATACGTTCTTTCCCTCCCGTGACTTGTAGCAGTTCACCATAAAGATCAACCGTCCAATCCCAATCTAGTCCTGCCTCTTCAAAAGCCTGATTAAATGCTACTCGATGACCATCTCTTTCAGTATCTGCCAAGGTTCCATCGACATCAAAAATTAGTGCTTCCAGTTTACTCATCTCTTATCCAAGTAGGTTTCAATGCGCGGAAGTATAACAATAGCCATCCTTTTATGGCACTACCTTTTAACGCTAATCCCTAGAAACACAAACGAGAGTGAAACAAAGATTGCGCTATCATCGGGCTTTCTATCTAGGATTAGCGTTAAAAACACATGCCTTTAGATTTTTATTAAAGTATCAAGTAACTACTTGCTGCTGAAAATATCCGCTTTAGGGTGAAACGCATACCATGCAAACCAGAAGCTATTGACACTTGCTAAGATTTCACCCGCTTTATTTTTTATTATTCCGTCTCGGTTTTCAACATCAAATTCTATACGTAATTGTTTCCCTGAAAACTCATCCTGCAAGGTTGCTCCACCGACCTTGGCTAACTCACTAAAGGGATAAGCCTTATGCTTCCCATTAATCGTTATGCCTAGTACCCTTTCTTTTGGGTGATAGCGTTTGTTTTTAAAGGCAACAGGAAAATAGAGTCTTTCATTTTTGGTATAATCTCCATAGGGCGAGCGAGAATAATCCCGTTCAATACCTGTATCGGTAGATAAGACCTGCGTTTTTGGATGCGCTTTAAGCCAAGCTTGCCAACTGGTATGTGACGATGGAATAACCACTAAAGTCTGATTAACCCGTTGCCCACTTACCCCTTTTGATAAAATCTGCGACCAGAGTGTTTCTGTCTCACGGTCAAATAATAATACATCACTGTTATACAATAAGCCCGAAACGCCAAACTTGTGAGGCTTTCCAGCAAAATCACCCGCATAAACAATACCTGTTCCACATAGCGGACAAAAAGTAACTGCAACCGCTTTTCCTTCTATCTCATCATTGACGATCTCATGCCAATTTAAAATTCGGATAGGATACGCTCGCGCTACACCTTTATAGTTCACACCGATCACCCGATCATCTGGCTTTAAGTAGTCGGCTTCATTCGCTTGAATAAACTTAGGTTTGTCTATCGAAGGGATACCATCACGCGGCGGACCTCCACTTAAGATCTCATCAACGGGGATAATACTGTTTGCAAGATCAAAACCATTTTTTACGGGTGAGGCAAAAGACGATAGGGTAAATAAAAATAATAAGGCTAAAAAGACATATCTCATAAGTTTAGTACGCGTTAAAATAAAGATTAGATGTACCTAGACAAAAAATAAGGAAGATGCGCATGCAAAGTATAACTATAACCCAACCTGATGATTTACACCTGCATGTACGTGAAGGTAATGCTTTAAAAAGTGTTGTACCGCATACTGCAAATCAGTTTGCTCGCGCTATTATTATGCCCAACTTGGCAAAACCTGTAACCACCGTTAGCCATGCAAAAGCTTACCAAGATGAAATAGTGGCTTCGCTTAGCGATTCAAGCTTTGAACCATTAATGACTTTATACTTAACAGACAAAACCGATACGCAAATCATACAAGATGCAAAAGACAGCGGTTTTATTCATGCCTTAAAGCTTTACCCTGCTGGCGCAACGACCAATTCTGACAAAGGTGTGACTGACTTAAAAAACATCTACCCTGCCCTAGAGGCAATGCAAGCGCTTGGTATGCCTTTATTGGTTCATGGAGAAGTAACAGAGTCATCCATTGATGTTTTTGATCGTGAACAGGTCTTTATTGAGACTATTTTAATCCCTCTCGTTGAGAGATTTCCACAGCTTAAGGTTGTTTTAGAACATATCACCACTAGTCAAGCGGTTGAATTTGTAACAAGATCACCCAGTAATATCGCTGCAACCATCACTGCACATCACTTATTAATGAATCGTAATGCTATTTTCACAGGCGGGATTCGTCCCCATCATTATTGTTTACCTGTATTAAAACGCGAGACACATCGCCAAGCTTTAATTAAAGCAGCTATTAGTGGAAACCCCAAGTTCTTTCTGGGTACAGACAGCGCACCACACCCACAACATGCCAAAGAGTCTGCCTGTGGTTGTGCGGGAATGTATACCGCTTTACACGCGATGGAGTTATATGCAGAAGCTTTTGATAATGCCAATGCACTGGATAAATTAGAAGGGTTTGCTAGCTTTTATGGGGCAGACTTTTATGGGTTAGCGCGCAATACCCAAACCATCACGCTACAAAAAGAGACTTGGGAAGTCCCTAAAACATTAGCTTTAGGGAACGAACAGATTGTACCTTTACGCGCGGGTGAAACATGCCAATGGAAGCTTGTTTAACTTTTAGAGAATGGATGAGTTTAGAACTAACCTCTAACCCTCATTAACCCTCATTGCAACTTCACTTAAAATCGACTGATTATTTTTAAATACATCTAATGTACCAGAAGATACTAATCGGCTAGTCCCAATCACATTCACATTAAGATGGTAACTAAACTTGCCATTTTTAAAAATATAACGCTGATTTCTTCCTGTTCCATCAATGGCAATTTTTCCATTATGCAACACAATATCAGGTGCCTCAGAAGTACTCTTACCTTTAGGCCAAGCTACGTAGCGTAACTGACCTTTACCTACATCATCCACTCTAATATGAAAACGTTTGGTCTCCCATTCTAGAATTGATTTTGCATAATGCGCAACGCTACGATGTAACGACCGTCTACCTTTTGCATTCAAACGTGTACTGACTATTCGCTCTTTTCTTGACTGATAATTTACCGATGTGATTTTTCCATCATGATTTAACCAAACATCACCATCACCTAGCATAATGCCACGCCAACCAACCTCATCCCAATCTTTTTGCACATCCGAATGTACAATGGTTTGTAATAATCGCTGATCGAAAACATCGTTAAAACGCTGAATGAATTCTCTTTCATTATTTATCGCTGGGATGGGTGCATCACGTTCTAAAGGATATGAGACTAACTTTGCAATCGCATTTATATTCTGACCTTTAAATGCTTCAAGCACGTTTTTAACCAAAGGAACATTCTTCTGATCCAGCGCATAGATATTGTTAAATGATAACGACAGTAAAACCGCAGAAAATAGTATTTGTTTATTAACCTGCATAACATAGCCCCTTATATTATTTATTTTACAACAATGTATCACATAACTAAGGCAATTAAAATCAAATAGATAGTAGCTAATTATTGATTATGCTTTAAGTTCTCTTTAATTTAAGGAGGCTCTGGTCAAGTCCAATTATTTTCAGCTTCTAAAACGGCCGATATTTTCCACGAAGATCGGCGCAAGGGAATGAGCATTACATCTCCCTTATTGAACAATAGCGATAGTTTCTCTGCGTTAAATGCTATCGACTTAAATCAGAGCCCCCCCCCTTCCCCCCCTTGGAGAGTTTTAAAATGATTTAACAAGTACGATTAGTTTAAGCTTATGAAATAACAGGCACCCTATTTTTCTCGTTAAAGATAACAATATCTTTATAGTTAGCCGATTGCCGCGCAAAGTGTCGCACACCTTCCGGTACGTGGTATGTCTCCCCCGCATGATAACGCTTCGAATCTCCATCAATAATTAGGTCACACCAGCCTTGTAATACCACACCAAAAGATTGAGCATGCACATGTGGTGTAAACTCCATTTCTTCTTCATTTTCGTTAAAAACTACTTGATGACCACCTGATTGAGCAACATAACCAAGTATGTCATTACCTCCATCATCGGAATAATCCGCTTTTGGTAAATCTTTTATAAAACGTGGAAACTCGCTATGGGTAATATGATAAGACATTCTAATTCTCCTTTTTGGTAGGGTAGGATTTATCACTGATCTTTAATCAATTGATGAGCATCATAAAAAATATTATTTCTATAACACTACCTCTTTATAGTCTAATCTACTAAAACTTCAAATTACCTTTCAGTAAAAAAGACACCTAAATGAACAATCGCCCTTATTTTCATAGAAGAAAGTTCTCTATTTAATTCACCGCAACATAGTCTCATGAGCATATTTCACGTTATACTTGCGCGCTAATTAACGTACTTTAAAGATCAAATCATGGACAAAACTTATACCCCCAAAGACATCGAACAACGCTGGTATCAAAACTGGGAAGATCAGGGTTATTTCACCCCTTCTGGCGATGAGCAGGCTGACCCTTATTGCATTATGATTCCGCCACCAAATGTCACGGGTACGTTGCACATGGGTCACGCGTTTCAAGATACGATTATGGATGCTCTAATCCGTTATCACCGTATGAAAGGTGATAACACGCTGTGGCAACCGGGCATGGATCACGCAGGCATCGCCACACAAATGGTGGTTGAACGTCAGCTTGATGCGGAAGGTTTGACTCGCCATGATTTGGGCAGAGAAAAATTTGTCGAGCGCGTTTGGGATTGGAAAGCAGAATCTGGCGGACAAATCGTAAAACAGTTACGTCGCTTAGGCGCATCGCCTGATTGGTCACGCGAGCGTTTCACCATGGACGATGGCTTATCCGATTCGGTCAAAGATGTATTCGTACAGCTCTTTGACGAAGGTTTAATCTACCGTGGCAATCGCCTCGTAAATTGGGACCCTGTTTTACACACGGCCCTTTCTGATATTGAAGTATTGAACGACAAAGAAGAAGACGGCTTCATGCACCATGTGAAATACCCTTTCGTAGATGGAAGCGGTTACATGGAGATCGCCACAACACGACCTGAAACGATTTTAGCCGATGGCGCGTTGTGCGTTAGCCCTGGTGATGAGCGCTACACAAAGTTCTTAGGCAAAGAAGTTCATGTGCCCATGACAGATCGTGTCATCCCTGTGCTTGAAGATGAATACGTTGACCCAGATTTCGGCACAGGTTGTGTGAAAATTACACCCGCGCACGA
>JAZGFW010000184.1:0-20183 GCA_036479895.1 Cocleimonas sp.
ACATCACGGGCGCATGTGACCTTCCAGAAGGTGTGGAAATGGTAATGCCAGGTGATAACGTTAAAATGGTGGTAACACTCATCAACCCAATCGCGATGGATGACGGTTTGCGTTTTGCTATCCGTGAGGGTGGTCGTACAGTTGGTGCAGGTGTTGTTGCTAAAATTGTTGAGTAAGCTGTTTGTTGGTTTATTTAAAAAGTTAAGAAGTAATTAATTAAAGTTTAAAAACTGAGTAAATAATATGTCAGGTCAAAAAATCCGAATTCGTTTAAAGTCTTTCGATCATAAATTAATTGATCGTTCAGCAAGTGAAATCGTAGAAACAGCAAAAAGAACGGGCGCTAGAGTTAAGGGTCCAATTCCACTGCCAACACGTAAAGAGCGCTTTACGATTCTTGTGTCCCCTCATGTAAATAAGGATGCGCGAGATCAGTACGAAATTCGTACACATAAGCGTCTAATGGATATCGTTGAGCCAACAGATAGAACGGTTGATGCGTTGATGAAATTAGACCTTGCGACAGGTGTTGATGTTCAGATTAAACTGTCATAACGGGTAGTTAGATAGGGTTTGCGTAAGTCAAGTTTTTAGCTGTTTATATTAGAATAATTCGTTGATTTTTATTTATGAAAGTTTATGAATAAAAGATGAATATAAAGTTCCCTAAGCTAAAAATATCTGGCATAATGCGCGCCTTTCTTCGGATCGGTACTACGTTTCATGTGTAGCATGTTGTGAGTACCGAGCTGATTTTTTCGATAAAAAAATTGTTTTAAAGGTGTCTTGTGACAACGCTAGTAGCGGTTAGCAGGATGCTTTAATTAAAGATTAAATGAGGTGGCCACATGGCAATCAGTCTGCTGGGTTCAAAGGTTGGAATGACCCGGATATACAATGATGAAGGTAATGCAACACCAGTAACGGTGTTGGAAATGTTGCCGAATCGTATTTCACAGCTTAAGACGGTTGAATCTGATGGCTATAGTGCTGTTCAGTTAACTGTTGGTGCGAAGAAGTCATCAAAGGTTAATAAGCCGAACTCTGGTCATTACGCAAAGGCATCTGTTGAAGCGGGTACTTTTACTAGAGAGTCTCGTGTTGATTCTACAGATGAGTATGAGTTGGGTTCTGAGGTTACGTTGGAGATCTTCGAAGAAGGTCAAAAAGTTGATGTAACAGGTGTCACAATTGGTAAAGGTTTTGCGGGAGTTTTGAAGCGCTATAACTTCGCTGGTAAAGATGCGACGCATGGTAACTCGATCAATCACAGAACCCCGGGTTCGATTGGTCAAAACCAAACACCAGGTCGTGTATTTAAAGGAAAGAAAATGTCAGGTCATATGGGTGCTGTTCAACAAACCACTCAAAGTTTGACGGTTGTTCGAATTGATCTAGAAAAGAATCTTATGCTTGTTAAGGGTGCTGTTCCTGGTGCTCGTGGTGGTGATATTCTTGTTAAGTCAGCGGTTAAAGGTTAGACGAGATGAAGTTAAATAACATAGATGGCAAAGCGGTCACATTAGATGACGCTATATTTGCTAAAGATTATAATGAGACACTTGTGCATCAGGCGGTAGTTGCTTATATGGCGGGTGGTCGTGCAGGTACCAAAGCGCAAAAGACACGCTCTGATGTGAGTGGTGGTGGAGCTAAGCCTTGGCGTCAGAAGGGTACTGGTCGTGCTCGTGCTGGTACAAGTCGTGGTCCACTTTGGAGAAGCGGTGGTGCTACATTTGCCGCGCGTCCTCGTGACTTTTCTCAGAAGCTAAATAAGAAAATGTATCGCGCAGCGATGTGTTCAATATTTTCTGAGTTGGTAAGGTCTGACTCGCTAATTATTGTTGATGATTTTGGTGTTAAAGAGCCAAAAACAAAAGCGATGGTAGCTCAACTTGAAAAGCTTAAAACAAACAATGCTTTATTTGTTGGTGATGAGATAGATGATAATGTTGCATTGTCAGTACGAAACATTCCAAATTGTGAATTATCTACTGTTTCAACATTGAATCCTGTTAATTTGGTTTCGCACGATAAAGTTGTTATTACCGCTGCTGCGATTGGTAAAGTTCAGGAGTGGTTATCATGAGTGCATTAAATGTAAGCGAAGAACGTTTATATCATGTTGTATTTGGTCCGCATGTAACAGAAAAAGCTGTTTCAGGTTCTGATTCAAATATTCATGTGTTTAAAGTATCTGTTGATGCGACGAAACGTGAAATTAAAAGCGCTGTTCAAATATTATTTGAAGTAGAAGTTGACGATGTTCGTACTGTGAATGTAAAGGGTAAAACTAAAGCATTTGGTAAGCGTCAAGGTAAGCGTAAGAACTGGAAGAAAGCTTATGTAAGACTAGCTGAAGGTTCATCTTTAGATCTTGGGGCGGAGGCATAAGTCATGGCTACAGTAAAAATGAAACCAACATCTCCGGGCCGTCGTCATCAGGTTCGAGTTGTTAATAATGATTTACATAAAGGCAAGCCGCATAAGGCGTTGCTAGAAAAGAAAAGTAAATCAGGTGGTCGTAATAATAATGGTCGTATCACTACGCGTCACATCGGTGGTGGTCATAAGCAGCATTATAGAATTATTGACTTCAAAAGAAATAAAGATGGGATCTCTGCGATTGTGGAAACAATCGAGTACGATCCTAATCGTACTGCAAATATTGCATTGCTTAAGTATGCAGATGGCGAGCGTCGTTACATTATTGCTCCGAAAGGTTTGCGTGCAGACGATAAGGTTATGTCAGGTTCTGATGCAACTATATCGGCAGGTAACTCAATGCAATTACTTAATATGCCAGTTGGTACAGTTGTTCATTGTATCGAGATGAAGCCTGGTAAAGGTGGTCAAATAGCGAGAAGTGCAGGTACATCTGCACAGTTAATTGCTCGTGAAGGTCGTTACTCAACACTAAGGCTGCGTTCTGGTGAGATGAGAAAAGTACCTTCAGATTGCCGTGCAACAGTGGGTGAAGTAAGTAACTCTGAGCATGCATTAACTAAGTTGGGTAAAGCAGGAGCAAGTCGCCATCGCGGTATCCGTCCGACGGTTCGTGGTGTTGTAATGAATCCTGTAGATCATCCGCATGGTGGTGGTGAAGGTAAAACATCAGGTGGTCGTCATCCAGTTTCACCTTGGGGTACGCCTACTAAAGGTTACAAAACACGTAAAAATAAACGTACGGATCACTTGATCGTTCGTCGTAGAGATAAGAGGTAGTCACGGTGCCACGTTCACTAAAAAAAGGTCCATTCGTAGATCATCATTTGATGGCTAAAGTAATAAAAGCTTCAGAAGCTAATGATCGCAAGCCAATAAAAACTTGGTCACGTAGATCAATGGTAGTACCTGAGATGGTTGGTTTAACACTGGCTATTCATAATGGTCGCCAGCATGTTCCTATTTTAATTAATGAGCACATGGTTGGTCATAAGTTAGGTGAGTTTTCACCGACGCGTATGTATCGCGGTCACTTAGCAGATAAGAGTTAGGATATTACAATGGAAGTTAATGCTAAATTAAAATATGCCCGTATATCTCCGCAAAAAGCTCGTCTTGTTGCAGATCAGGTGCGTGGTATGCCAGTCGACAAAGCTTTAGATGTTTTAACATTTAGTCAAAAGAAGTCTGCGGCTATTATTAAGAAAATTCTGGATTCGGCAATAGCTAATGCAGAGCATAACGAAGGCGCTGATATTGATGAGCTATCTGTTACTAGGGTAATGGTAGACGTAGCACCTACAATGAAGCGTTTGCGTGCTCGTGCAAAAGGTAGAGCAAATCGTATACTGAAACGGACGAGTCATATTACTCTTACCGTTGGCGATGGTGAGGTTTAAAAATGGGTCAGAAAATACATCCAGTTGGTTTTCGTTTAGGTATTGCCTCAGATTGGCGTTCTAAATGGTATGCAGAAGGTACTGAGTACGCTGAGTTTTTACATAAAGATTTAGAAGTTCGTGCTTATATCGAAAAGAAACTTAAAAGTGCTTCTGTAAGTCGCATTCAAATCGAGCGTCCTGCAAAGTCAGCGCTAGTTACAATTCATACGGCTCGTCCTGGTGTTGTAATCGGTAAGAAAGGCGAAGATATTGAAAAGCTACGTTCTGAAACAGCACAGATGATGGATTTGCATCCTAATAACGTTAAGGTGAATATCGAAGAAATTCGCAAGCCTGAATTAGATGCAAAATTAGTTGCAGAAGGTATTGCAAGTCAGCTAGAAAGACGTATTATGTTCCGCCGTGCAATGAAGCGTGCAGTTGGAAATGCAATGCGCTTAGGAGCATTAGGAATTAAGATTAGTTGTGGTGGTCGTTTGAACGGTGCAGAAATTGCTCGTACAGAATGGTATCGTGAAGGTCGTGTGCCTTTACAAACCCTGCGTGCCGATATCGATTACTCTACAGCTAAAGCTCATACTACATACGGTGTTATTGGTATTAAAGTGTGGATTTATAAAGGTGATGTTTTCGACCTTGAGCAAAAGAGAAACCAATCAGCTGGACGTGACAGCAAGAAGAAGAGATAGAGGTCTGAAATGTTACAGCCTAAAAGAACAAAATTCCGTAAGCAGTTCAAAGGAAGAAATCGTGGACTTGCAGTTACAGGAAGTAAAGTTAGCTTTGGTGAGTACGGCTTAAAAGCTGTTGGTCGTGGTCGTTTAACGGCTAGGCAAATTGAAGCGGCTAGACGAGCTATGACTCGTCACATAAAACGTGGTGGAAAGATCTGGATTCGTGTATTTCCTGATAAGCCAATTACCAGTAAACCTTTAGAGGTCCGTATGGGTAAAGGTAAGGGTAATGTTGAGTACTGGGTATGTTTAATTCAACCTGGTCGCGTTTTGTACGAAATGGAAGGTGTTGATGAGACGGTTGCTCGTGAAGCATTCGCATTAGCAGCAGCTAAGCTACCTATTAAGACAGTATTCGTCACAAGGACGGTGATGTGATGAAAGCAAGTGAATTACGTAATAAAAGTACAGATGAATTGTCAGCTGAACTTTTAGAGAGTTTAAAAGAGCAGTTTGTATTTCGTATGCAACGTTCTACAGGGCAATTAAGTCGTCCCTCAGAAATGAGAAAAGTACGTCTTAAGATTGCGCGTATTAAAACGATTATGAATGAGATGCAGTCAACTGCTTCAGCTAAAGGCGCGGGTAAGTAACATGTCAGAAAACACAGCAAAACTTGAGCGTAGTATCACTGGCGAAGTTATTAGCAATAAGATGGATAAAACTATCGTTGTTATGGGTGAGCGCAAAGTTAAACATCCTCTTTACGGAAAGTTTATCCGTCGCTCTACTAAGTATCATGCACATGATGCAAATAATGAGTGCAATATTGGTGACACAGTTATGATTAAAGAGTGCCGTCCTATGTCAAAGACTAAGACGTGGACTTTAATCAAAGTGGTTGGTAAGAAAGCGTCTTGAGACGTGTAAGCGTTAATAAGATCGATAAAGGATGTAGTTAATAACATGATTCAGATGCAGACACAGCTAGATATAGCTGATAACAGTGGCGCTAGGCGCGTACAATGCATAAAGGTGCTAGGTGGATCGCACCGTCGTTATGCAGGTATTGGTGATATTATTAAAGTTAGTATCAAGGAAGCTATACCGCGCGGAAAAGTTAAAAAAGGTGATGTATATACTGCTGTAGTTGTAAGAACAGCTAAAGGTGTACGTCGCAAAGATGGTTCGGCAATACGTTTTGATGGTAATGCGGCAGTTTTGTTAAATGCAAAACTAGAACCTATCGGTACGCGTATTTTTGGCCCTGTGACTCGTGAGCTTCGTGATAAAAACTTCATGAAAATAATCTCACTAGCACCAGAAGTATTATAGGTCTCATCATGAATAAACTTATTAAGAATGACCAAGTGGTTGTAATCGCGGGAAAAGACAAAGGTCGTCGCGGTAATATTACACAAATTATTGGTAATGGTAAGGCGCTTATCCAAGGTCTTAATCTTGCTAAAAAGCATCAAAAAGGCAACCCTAATGCGGGTGTTGCTGGTGGCATAATTGAAAAAGAAATGCCAATGGATTTATCAAATGTAATGTTGATAAACCCTGCTACAGATAAAGGTGATCGTGTAGGATTTAAAGTACTTGAAGATGGTAAAAAAGTACGTTTCTTTAAGTCAAACGGTGAAGTCGTAAGTTAAACACTGATTAGATTTATATTCAGTTGTTAATGAAAGAGTTAAAAGGTAAAACGATGTCTAGATTAGAAGTATTTTATAAAGAAACAGTGGTTAAAGAATTGACCGAAAAGTTTTCTTATAAAAACCCCATGGAAGTACCAAAGATCACCATGATAAGCCTTAATATGGGTTTAGGTGATGCAGTTGGTGATAAGAAAGTTGTTGAACATGCGGTTTCTGATATGACTAAGATTGCTGGTCAAAAACCTGTTGTTACTTTATCGCGCAAGTCGATTGCGGGTTTTAAGATTCGTGATAACTGGCCTATTGGCTGTAAGGTGAATCTACGTCGTCATCAGATGTATGAGTTTTTGGATCGTTTGATTAATATATCTATTCCTCGTGAGCGTGACTTCCGCGGAATGAATCCTCGCTCATTTGACGGTAACGGTAACTACAGCATGGGTTTCACGGAACAAATAATATTCCCTGAAATTGACTATGATAAAATTGATAAGCTGCGTGGTTTAGATATCGCTATAACCACATCAGCTAAAAATGATGAAGAAGCTAAAGCGCTGTTAGAAGCTTTTAATTTCCCATTCAAGAAACAGTAAACAGGACGATTGTAATATGGCTAAGAAATCAATGATCGCTCGTGAAGCTAAACGCGCTAAATTAGCAGCGAAATATGCAAAAAGACGAGCAGAATTGAAGGAGATTGTACGTTCTCCTAACAGTAGTTTTGAACAAGTAATGGCGGCAACTGATTCGTTGCAAAAATTACCACGTGATAGCTCGCTAGTTCGTAAGCGTAATCGTTGTGCAATTACAGGTAGACCACATGGTGTATACCAAAAGTTTGGTTTATGCAGAAATAAAATTAGAGAGTCTGCAATGGAAGGTGACCTTCCTGGTTTGACTAAGGCAAGTTGGTAATTTAATCATGAGTATGAGTGACCCTATCGCGGATATGTTAACCCGCATACGCAATGGCCAACGTGCTAGTAAAGCAATTGTTTCTTTCTCTGCATCAAAAAAGAAAACAGCTATTCTAGAAGTGCTTAAATCTGAAGGCTATATTTCTGAGTTTGATACAGATAGCGGAACAGCAAAGCCAGAGACAACGGTTACATTAAAGTATTATCAGGGGAAGCCCGTGATCAATACTTTAAAACGTATCAGTCGTCCAGGTTTACGAATTTTTAAAGGCAAAGGTGATTTGCCGCGTGTTATGTCAGGTTTAGGCATTGCAATTGTTTCAACTTCGAAAGGTGTTATGAGTGATAACACGGCACGTGCGGAAGGGCACGGCGGCGAAGTTGTTTGCATCGTTGAGTAATTAATAGGTAATATTGAAATGTCTAGAATAGCAAAAATGCCCATTGAATTACCTTCTGGTGTAGAAGCAAATATAAATGGACAAAACATTAATATCAAAGGCGCTAAAGGTGCTTTTGATTATGTAATAAATGACATGGTTGTTTTATCAAAAGAAGATAATGCAATTATCGTTAAGCCAAAGAACGACGCTGTTAAAGGTAGTTGGGCTATGGCAGGAACAATGCGTGCAATTACTAGTAATATGGTAGTTGGCGTAAGCGAAGGTTTTGAAAAGAAGCTAGAGTTAGTTGGTGTAGGTTATCGTGCACAAGCACAGGGTCAAAAGTTAAATCTTACGTTAGGTTTTTCTCATCCGGTTGTTCATGAAATTCCACAGGGTGTTACCTGTGAAACACCAAGTAATACTGAAATTATTCTTCGTGGTATAGATAAACAAGTTATAGGTCAAACAGCTGCTGAAATTAGAGCATACAGACCACCAGAACCTTACAAAGGTAAGGGTGTTAAGTACGCTGATGAGCATATTGTTCGTAAAGAAGCTAAGAAAACCTAAGTAAGTATTCAGAAGGACTTTGTAATGAGTAAGAGAACAGCAAGAATTCGTCGCGGTAAACGTTCACGAATGAAAATGAGAGAGCTTGGAGCAGATCGTTTATCTGTCTACAAAAGCTCTCGTCATATTTATGCGCAAATTATTTCTGGTGAAGATAATACTGTTATTGCAGCAGCATCTACATTAGAAAAGTCACAGCGTGATTCTCTAAAGTATACAGGGAACTCAGATGCGGCTACCGCAATTGGTAAACTAGTTGCAGAGCGTGCAATGAAGAAAGGAATTGAGTCTGTTGCGTTTGATCGTTCAGGTTTTAAATATCATGGTCGTGTTAAAGCGTTAGCAGAAGCTGCTCGTGAAGCCGGTCTACAGTTCTAAAGGTTAATAGATAATTATGGCTAGAGCAGATAATACAGAACAAGCTAATGACGGCTTACAAGAAAAGTTAGTACACGTTAATCGTGTTGCTAAAGTTGTAAAAGGTGGTCGTGTTTTTGGTTTTACCGCACTTGCAGTAGTGGGTGATGGTAATGGTCGTATCGGATTTGGATACGGAAAAGCTAAAGAAGTACCAGTAGCAATTCAAAAAGCAATGGAAAAAGCACGTAAGAACATTGTTAATGTTGCTTTGGTTGATGATACTTTGCAATATGAAATTAATGCACGTCATGGTGCAGCACACGTGTTCATGAAACCTGCCTCTGATGGTACGGGAATCATAGCAGGTGGTGCGATGCGTGCAGTATTTGAAGTGGTTGGTGTTAAGAATGTACTCGCTAAATGTGTAGGTTCGCGTAATCCAATCAACGTAGTACGTGCAACTATCAAAGGTCTGGCTGAGATGAATTCTCCAGAGCTTATCGCAGCAAAACGCGGTAAAACGGTTGAAGAGATAAGAGGTTAATCATGGCTGCTAAGCAAGTAAAGCTAACGGTTATTCGTAGTATGAATGGTCGATTAAAAGCACATAAATCATGCGCGCGTGGTTTGGGTCTTCGTAAGATGCATAACCCAGTTGTGGTTGATGATACGCCAGAAAATCGTGGCATGATTAATAAGATTTCGTACATGTTACGAATAGAAGAAGTTTAAAAATATAGTGTGAATGATATGACAATGAAATTAAATACATTAAGTCCAGCTGAAGGTAGTCGCGGTACACGTAAACGAGTTGGTCGTGGTATCGGTTGTGGTTGGGGGAAAACATGTGCTCGTGGTCATAAAGGTCAGAAATCACGTTCAGGCGGATTCAATAAGGTAGGTTTTGAAGGTGGTCAGATGCCTTTACAAAGACGTTTACCTAAAGTTGGTTTCACGTCGCGAGTTGGCAGAGTTAGTGCTGAAATTCGTTTACATGAGCTATCTCAGGTTGACGCAAAAGTTATCGATATTGCTGCATTAAAAGAAGCAAATCTAATTACTAAGAACATTGAAAATGTAAAAGTAATGCTTTCAGGTGCTATCGAAAAAGCAGTTACATTAAAAGGGATTAAAGTCAGCAAAGGCGCGAAAGACGCTATTGAAGCAGCTGGCGGAAAGATCGAAGACTAATTTAGGGGTTTAAAGTGGCATCAAAAAACGCTACAGGCATGCTTTCGGGTATGGGCAACATTGCAGAAATTAAACAAAGGCTCGCCTTTGTTTTTTTCGCTTTGATTGTATATCGAATAGGTACATTTATTCCAATACCTGGTGTAAATCCTGCTGCATTACAACAGTTTTTTGATCAAACGTCAGGAACGATATTGGGTGTATTCAATATGTTTTCTGGGGGCGCATTAGAGCGTTTAAGTATTTTTGCGCTAGGAATTATGCCTTATATATCGTCATCAATTATTGTCCAACTGATGACACATGTAATTCCTTCATTACAACAGCTTAAGAAAGAAGGTGAGTCAGGTAAGCGAAAAATTACGCAATATACACGTTACGGTACGGTACTTTTGGCTACCTTCCAAAGTGTAGGAATTGCATTGGCTTTAGGTGGACAAGATATGGGTGGTGGGCAAACTATTGCTTTATACCCTGGTACTGGCTTCCTAATAACTACAGTTGTCTCATTGGTAACAGGTACTCTGTTTCTAATGTGGCTAGGTGAGCAAATTACAGAGCGCGGTATAGGTAATGGTATTTCATTAATTATATTTGCAGGTATTGTCGCAGGGTTACCGACTGCAATCGGTGGTACGTTAGAGTTAGCAAGAAATGGCGAACTATCAGGAGCCTTTGTTATTATCCTGTTGGCGCTAGCTATTTTAGTAACAGCTTTCATTGTATTTGTTGAACGTGGTCAAAGACGTATTACTGTTAACTATGCTAACCGTCAACAGGGACGTAAAATGGCGATGGGTCAATCAAGCCATTTACCCCTAAAGCTAAATATGGCGGGTGTGATTCCGCCAATATTTGCATCAAGCATTATCCTTTTTCCTTCTAGTCTAGGACGTTGGGTTTCTGATGCAAATGGTATGGAATGGTTAAAAGACTTTGTCGCCATGTTGCAACCCGGTCAGCCAATGTATGTTTTGTTTTATGCATTAGCGATAATCTTCTTTACCTTCTTCTACACAGCATTGGTATTTAACTCGAGAGAGACTGCTGATAATTTGAAGAAAGCAGGTGCTTTTATCCCAGGTATACGCCCTGGTAAAGAGACTGCAAAATATATTGATGGTGTTATGACGCGATTGACCGCTGTTGGTGCGATCTACATCACACTTGTTTGTTTATTGCCGGAGTTTTTAATTCTGGGTTGGAATGTACCCTTCTACTTTGGTGGTACTTCACTATTAATTATTGTGGTTGTAGTCATGGACTTTATTGCCCAAGTACAATCACACATGATGTCACATCAGTATGAAGGTTTGATGAAGAAAGCAAACTTTAAAGCTGGTGGAAAGAAACCTAAGAAATCTTAATTTAGATTTTTTAGAAAAGTATTAAATAGAGGTTTAGCTCATGAAGGTTCGTGCATCCGTTAAGAAAATGTGTCGTAATTGTCGCATCGTAAAACGTAAAGGCGTAGTGCGTGTAATATGTACTGACCCGCGTCATAAACAGCGTCAAGGTTAAGGTCTGTTAAGATGTTTTTTTTATTGATTAACACTGCGTATTCGGGTATTGTTGCCCGCTTTTCCAAGCAGTCTGGAGAGTTTTAATGGCTCGTATTGCAGGTATAAATGTTCCTGATCATAAACATGCGGTAGTAGCACTAACTGCTATTTACGGTATTGGTGGAACACGTTCAGCTAGTATTTGTGAGGCAGCAAAAGTTGCCCCTAATGCAAAAATTAGCGCACTCTCTGAAGCAGAGCTTGAGAGTATCCGAAGTGAAGTAGGTAAGTTTGTAGTTGAAGGCGATTTACGTCGTGAAGTTTCTATGAATATTAAAAGCCTAATGGATCTTGGTTGTTACAGAGGTATAAGACATCGTCGTGGTTTACCACTTCGTGGTCAACGTACTAAAACGAATGCTCGTACCCGTAAAGGGCCACGTAAGCCAATTCGTCGATAGTAGTATTTTATTGGTTAATCACTATTGGTTGACCTCAGTTAAATTTTTAAAGCGGGTAATTTGAGATGGCTGTAGCCTCTAAATCACGTAAAAAAGTTAAAAAGTCGGTTAGTGATGGAATTGCACATATACATGCATCTTTCAATAATACGATCATTACGATTACAGATCGCCAAGGCAATGCGCTTTCATGGGCTACTGCTGGAGGTTCTGGTTTTCGTGGTTCACGAAAAAGTACACCTTTTGCTGCACAGGTTGCTGCAGAAAAAGCAGGTGAAGCTGCAAAGCAATTTGGACTAAAGAATCTAGATGTTCATGTTAAAGGGCCTGGTCCTGGACGAGAGTCTGCAGTTCGTGCGCTTAATAACATTGGATACAAGATCACAAATATTATTGATGTAACGCCAATCCCTCATAACGGTTGTCGTCCCCCAAAGAAACGTCGAGTATAGTCGGAGAATAACATGGCCAGATTTATTGGACCCAAGTGTAAGTTAATGCGTCGTGAAGGTACTGATTTGTACTTGAAAGGTCGCGGTCGTTCACTTGAAAATAAATGTAATCTAGAAAAAGTACCTGGTGTTCACGGTGAACGTCGTACTCGTCTTTCTGACTACGGAATACAGTTGCGTGAAAAGCAAAAAGTACGTCGTACTTACGGAGTTCTAGAGAAACAATTTAGAAACTACTTTAAAGAAGCGGTACGTTTAAAGGGTTCTACAGGTGAAAACTTGTTACAACTCTTAGAGTGTCGTCTTGATAATGTTGTTTACCGTATGGGATATGGTTCTACACGTGCTGAGTCACGTCAGTTAGTGAGCCATAAGTCAATTATGGTTAATGGCAGTATTGTAAATATTGCTTCTTATCAAGTTAATGCCGGTGATCTCGTTTCTATCCGTGAAAAAGCGAAGAAACAGATTCGAATTGCTGATTCTTTATCTGTTGCAGATCAAGTTGGTTTCCCTGAGTGGGTCGAAGTTGATATGAAAAAATTTGAGGGCACATTTAAATCTGTGCCTGAGCGTGATGATCTACCCGCAGAGATTAATGAGTCTCTAATCGTAGAACTTTACTCTAAGTAAAAATATTTAATAAGTCAGGCGAACTATCGCCTGACTTATTTTGCTTAAGAATTATTGAGGTTTACATACTGTGTCTAAATCAACTGATTTACTCAAACCCCGCAATATCCAAGTTAAAGATTTGGGTAACTACACATCTAAGATTGTTCTAGAGCCTTTAGAAAGAGGTTTTGGGCATACTTTAGGGAATGCTCTACGTAGAATTTTGCTTTCTTCAATCCCTGGTTGTGCCGTTACTGAAGTTCAAATTACGGGTGTTGAACATGAATATACAGCTATTGACGGTGTTCAAGAAGATGTGGTAAATATTCTTCTTAATTTGAAAAAGTTAGCTTTTCGTTTAAATACAAAAGATGAAGTCTCTCTTGATATTCGTAAAAAAGGTCCTTGTGTTATAACAGCGAGTGATATTCAACTTGATCATGATGTTGAAATTGTTGATCCTGATGCAATTATTGCGACTTTAACAACTGACGTTGAATTTGAAATGACAATGAAAGTTGAAAAAAGTCGTGGTTATCAACCTGCTTCTGTACGTCGTGGTCCTGATTCACCTGAACTTCCATTAGGAACACTTCTTTTAGATGCTTCTTTTAGTCCTATCGTTCGTGTGTCATTTGATGTGGATAGTGCACGTGTTGAAAATCGTACTGACTTAGATAAATTAATTATCGAGCTACAGTCAGATGGATCAATTGATGCTGAAGAGACAATTAGTGATGCTGCTACTATTCTTCATGAGCAACTAGCTGTATTTTTCGATCTTACTATTATTGAACCAGAGCTTGAAGTCGAGCCAGAGCCAGAGATAGACCCTGTGCTACTTCGTCCTGTGGATGATCTTGAACTTACTGTTCGTTCAGCAAACTGTCTGAAAGCAGAACAAGTTTACTATATCGGTGATCTAGTTCAGAAAACAGAAGTTGAGTTACTTAAAACTCCAAACTTAGGAAAGAAATCTCTCACAGAGATCAAAGATATTCTAGCTTCTCATGGTTTAACGTTAGGAGCTCGTCTTGAAAATTGGCCACCTGCAGGTTCAGAAAGCAGTGATGTTAGAGTAGGTTAATTTACATTTAATGATTGCTCAAATGAGTGATTCTGTAAAATATTGATAAGGTTTTAGAAATGCGTCATCGTAAAATTGGTCGTCAACTTAGTCGTAATAGTAGTCATCGTAAAGCAACATTACAGAGTTTGTCTGTTGCTCTCCTTAAACATGGAGCGATTAAAACTACTGTTGCTAAAGCAAAGGAATTGCGTCGTGTGGCAGAGCCATTAATTACGCGTTCTAAAAACGATTCGGTACATAATCGTAGAACAGCTTATTCACGTTTACGTGATAAAGAAGTAGTGGGTATTTTGTTTAACGATCTAGGTCCACGCTATAAAGAACGACCAGGTGGTTATACACGCATCATAAAATGCGGATATAGACCAGGTGATAATGCACCAATGGCTTATATCGAGCTTGTTGATCGTCCTGACGTTGAAGCCGCTACAGAGTAGTTAATACCAAATATGACATAAAAAAACCGAGTATTTACTCGGTTTTTTTATGTCTGTTTCTAGTAGAAGTACTTAAAGTGGATAAATTCTTTCACCTCGGGTTTTAACTTGAGTAATCTCATCCTCATTAGAAGTTAGATTAAGGAGTTTAAATTTCATCCCACACCAAGATTCAAGCTCATGTAAAAGCTCATCCTTTTTTTTATTTGATATATCCAAAAATAGATTGGCATATTCAGTCTTGGTATCAGTCAGTAGGTAGCAGTAATTGACTCTGAAAAGCAAGCAAAATCGTCTGATGGTTTCTTTGTTTGGGGTTGTATTTGACATGATTTTTACTGTTTACATTGGTGGGAATTGACAGATATTGTTTATGTTTAAACGCTTTAACTGATAGTATCAAGAATACAATTTAATTGAAGAAAAATATGAATGATCTATCACCTGAAATTGTAACGGGAGAATCATCAAAGAAAAGTGCCAAGACATTTCATTACGGCAATATAGTTGCAGTGCTAATTCCTTTTCCTTTTTTTATCTTTTGGTTTGGCGCTTCCATGTTTGTTTATGCCATGTACCGGCATCATCCTAATAGTCGCGTGGGTTATCATACGCAAAAGGGTGCTTATTATTACTATGCACTGGCAGGACTACTAGTCCCAGTATTGACCTTTGCATCCGGTAATTTTTTTTATAAATACGGCTGGATACTTTGGATTCTTAGTATGCTAGCTTTGATTCCTGTTTCAATCTACGAGATAATGAAAATTAGTAAAGAAGATTGGAAAGATGTTGAATATAAGGGTAATAAATGAGTGAACTAAGAAATAACTGGGATCTAACTGAGATTGAAGCATTATTTGATCTTCCTTTTAATGATCTTATTTTTAAAGCGCAGACAATTCATAGGAATAATTTTAACCCTAATGAAGTTCAAGTGAGTACTTTATTGAGTATAAAAACTGGTGCTTGCCCTGAGGATTGCTCTTATTGCTCTCAGAGTGCTAGAAATGATACTGGTCTTGAAAAAGAAAGATTATTACCGCTTGAAGAAGTAATTACAGCCGCAAATGAAGCTAAAGAAAATGGCGCAACTCGTTTTTGTATGGGAGCCGCATGGCGCAACCCTACAGAAAAAAGTTTAGATCATGTTATTAACATGATAGAAGCTGTTAAAGCATTGGATATGGAAACCTGTGTAACACTTGGCATGTTAGAAAAAGCTCAAGCGGTTCGTTTAAAAGATTCTGGCCTTGATTACTACAATCATAATTTAGATACATCCCCAGAATTTTATGGAACAGTAATTTCTACACGAACTTATCAAGATAGATTGGATACACTAGAGTTTGTTAGAAATGCAGGTATTAATGTTTGTTCTGGCGGAATCCTAGGTATGGGGGAGACCCGTACGGATCGTGCTCGTTTATTACAAGAGTTAGCAAATCTACCTGAACAGCCCCAATCTGTCCCTATAAATGATTTAGTACAAATTCAAGGAACACCTTTGGACGGTATAGATAAGTTAGATTCGTTTGAGTTTATCCGTACCATCGCAGTAGCGCGTATTATTATGCCTGAGTCGTATGTAAGACTTTCTGCAGGTCGTACAGAAATGAATGATGAAATGCAGGCACTATGCTTCTTTGCGGGTGCTAACTCGATGTTCTACGGGGATCGTTTATTAACCACAGATAACCCTGATGAGAATCACGACCAGAAACTATTTGAACGTTTAGATATTCAAGGCGAAAAACGCAGTGGATCTACACCTGTTACTTTAAGTGCTACTCGTTAAAGTAACAGCGAGACTATAAATGTCTCTTTTGTATACGTAAAGACAGGTTATCAGAACAATCAGAAATAAGATACGAACTCAATTATAATTACTGTTATCAATCATAAATAATAATAATAAATGAATCGTAAAACTATTTCTAGGGTAGGAAGGTATTGTGTGTGTAGCGGTATACACATCCAACTACTTATTTTTCTAACTATTTCATTTTCTACAGCAACGTTTGCTGATAGTTATACCTGTGCTAATAGTAAGCTTCCTTCAAAAATACTAGAAACGGGGATACTTGCTTCTAATAGCGATAGTTTGATTACTTCAAGCATGTTGTTTAAAACAGAATTTGATAAAAATGGCTGGCAAGGTGAGTTATCAGCTATAGGGTTGGATGCAGGATCAACGGTTTGGAGTGCTTCAAATATTGACCCTAATCAACGTCAGTTATTTACTATTAATCAATGGCTTGATGCAGATCATAAAGGGATAACTCTTGAATGGGAAAAGCTAAGTAATAATCAAAAAAAATCTTTACAAGGCAAGCAGACCTTAGCCTTAGCAAAAAAACGTTTAGCATGGTTACAAGGAAATGATAGTGAGTCCCTCAGGCCTAGAAAGCAGTTTTTAGGTGATATAATACATTCTAATATAAGCTTTTTGGGGCAGTTACAAAACTACGGTTTTGCTTCGCTTAAGGGCTCAGAAGGTAGTCGTTACAGTGATTTTATAAAACATAAAACCAACCGAAAAGAAGTTGTCTTTGTGGGCGCAAATGATGGTATGTTGCATGCCTTTGACTCAGGCAACGGTGAAGAGCTTTTTGCTTATATTCCTAATGAAATATTTTCAAAAATAGCTGCGATCAGCGACCCTCGTTATGGCTGTGATGAACCTGATTGCTTAGCACATGAGTACCTTGTAGATGGTAAAACAGCTCTAGGTGATGCCTATTTTAACAATACTTGGCACAGTATTCTTATCGGTACACTAGGTTTAGGTGGCCGAGGTATCTATGCGCTAGATGTTTCTGCTCCTGAAAGCTTTAATAACAAGAATATCTTATGGGAGGTTTCACACACACAAGCTCCGATTAATGTAGAAACGTATGCCGATCACATGGGTATCATTTCGCAAGAAGCCAGTATAGCGCGTTTAAAAAATGGTAAGTGGGTCGCTATTATTGGAAATGGCTACCAGAGCCTTAACAATCAAGCAGTATTATTTATTATTGATATCGAAACAGGCTCTTTGATACGTGCAATCAACACGCAATCAGGATCAGCCTCAATGCCCAATGGTTTATCTACACCTGTTAGTATTGATAGTGACTCAGATAATTTTGTCGATAGTATTTACGCAGGTGATCTTTTAGGCAATCTGTGGCGCTTTGATTTGAGTAGTGCTGATGAAAGGGATTGGAAAGTAAGCTTTGCTAATAAGCCCTTATTTCGAGCTTGTGAAGATAATAACTGTAACAAACCACAAGCAATTACGGCAAAGCCACAAGTTGGTAAGCATCCAAAAGGTGGCTTGATGGTTTACTTCGGAACAGGAAGCAACTCCAATCAATCAGTTGATGTACTCAATACTTTTTATACAGTACGCGATAACAATAAAACGATAAAATCCAGAAAAAGCTTAGTTAAACAAGAGGTGTTACAAGAAAATTCTGTGGGTGCATCCTTAGAAATGCGGATAAACTCTAATAACGCAGTAGATTACGCGAAGAAACAGGGGTGGTACCTCAATCTAGGTAAACCATTCTCACCATTAACTGGGGAAAGAATCACTACACAAGCTTTGTTAAAAGAAGGTCATCTTGTTATTAGCAGTGAAATACCCTTGGCAGACACCTGTTCAGCTTACACTGGTAGTTGGTTAATGAAGTTGGATGCGCTTCAAGGTAAGCGGCTCAATCATGTCTCATTTGATACTAATAAAGATAATGCATTAACACAGGCTGATAATACAGATTACGAGGGACATAGCACCATTGTATCAGGGGTTAAAGTTGCCTCAAAAGGTTTATCTGCCAGTAAACCCGTGATTTTAAGTCATGATAAACAATCTTCAAGTATCTATATGATGGGTGAGGGTGCCAGAATAGATAGATTAACATCTTCAGCTGCACAGTCATCGGGTCGTGTTTCTTGGAGACGTTTGCACTAACTAGCTTGTAATCCAGTAAATGAATAATAAAAATAACAAACAACGTGGATTCACACTCATCGATCAGATGATAGCTGTGTCGATTGCGGTTATTTTAACAGGGCTAGCGACGCCAAGCATTTCTAAGATACTAAGAAAGAACCAAATCGCCACGGTGTATAACGAAGCATTAACCGCGTTAAATTATACCAGAAGCCTTGCTGTAACAACGGGTACATGGGCGAGCTATTGTAAAAGCAACCCAGCAGGTACAGCCTGTGCGACTACATTATCAACATCATGGAGTAATGGCTGGTTAGTTTTTGAGGATGAAAATAACAATGGCTTGAGAGAGGCTAATGAACGCATTCATCTACAAAATACTAATTTTCCTGCACAACTGCTGATGAGCTTTTCACGCAATAAAAATAGAATCACTTACACTGCAGAAGGCTATGCCGTGTCGTACAACGGTAAAATAAACTTTTGTGACATGCAAAATAAAATGGTTAAAACCATGGTTATCTCTAATTCTGGCAGAATACGCATGGCATCGCAGGATGAATTAGGTAGCTGTAAATGATGAGCCAAAAAGTAACCCATAATGAAAACAATTATTATAAAAGACAGTCGCAAGGCTTCTCGTTAATAGAAGTATTAGTGACGCTAACCGTTGTTTCTATTGGGCTGTTAGGGTTAGCAGGTTTACAAACCAGTACGCAACAACATAGCCGTAATGCGTATTATCATACGCAGACAACTATCATTAGCCAGGACATGAGTGAGCGAATGCGCGCAAATTCTGTGGCATTGTTAGCAAAAAACTATCACTTAGTGACGCCTTTAAGAAGTGCAGGTTGCAATACGAATGCAGGATGTTCTCCGCAACAAATGGCTAATAATGATAGTTATGAGTGGGCAGAAATAATTAAAAACCAGTTACCACAAGGGCGTGGAGTCGTTTGTATTGATTCAAGCCCTGATGATGGTACGAGTAGCTCGCCCGCCTGCGATAATACGGGTAGCCAATACGCCATAAAGCTATGGTGGCACAATACTATTGAAGAAAAAACCATGCGTAGTGTGTCTGTACTGGGGTTTGAATAATGTTTTCTACCGTCTTTACAGCACCTGCAAGGTCAAAACCCTCACTAAAACAACAAAGTGGTTTGAGTTTAATTGAGTTATTGATAGCTTCAGCTATTGGCTTGTTTTTGATAGGAGGAATCTACCAAACATTTCTATCAACACGGCAGGCTACCGTTTTATTACAAGCTGAAGCTGAAATGCAAGAAAATGCACGCTTTGCTTTCAGTGTATTAAGCGCAAACATTAAAAAAGCAGGCGATTTTGGTTGCAAGTCATCTGCATCCCAAGTCATGACTTCATTGCTGAAAACAAACAACACGACCTCTACTACAACGCTCAATCCACAAATTCGAGTTCAAGGATGGGAGGCGAAAGGAAGTTATACAGGTAATACTTACAAAACTAAGCCTAATTCAAGTATTAGCGCAACCACCACGAAGCACTGGTTAGATTCGACAGGGCTTGCAAAAGACAAAGGGATTAAATCTAAGAAACAGTCCGATATTTTAAAAGTATGGTACACCAAGCCTTACCGAATGAATCTTTCATCCGCTAATAAAGAAACGCTCACCTTTCCCAGTATTGATTTAGAAAAAGGAAATATATTAGCTGTTAATGACTGCCAAAGCATAAGTTTTGTCCAAGTTTGCGCTTGTGAAGAAGAGGACTGTGAGGGCAATAATAATCAAGCAGAAGTTAATACTTGCAATAATATTAACAAAACCAATGCTTTAACAGGTTTAAATCTAGATGTAGCAGAAGTGGGTGTGATTGACCAAGCTATTTTCTTTGTGAGTAAGCGCGCCAGTAACAAGAAAGGCTATAAAAATAACATCCCATCCCTTTATGTGCGGCACTTGGGTAAAGACGCAAAACCCACACCTAAGCAAGAAATTTTAGAGGGAGTTGAAAGCCTACAAATAGTGTATGGAGAAGATACTGACAATGACGACTCTGCAAACTATTATGTCAGTGCGGATGCCATTAATA
>JAZGFW010000185.1:0-3629 GCA_036479895.1 Cocleimonas sp.
GGCTGTGTTGAGATGATTGATCGTAAACTCACCGGCAATAACTATCATCAATATATAAAAGTAGATCGTGAGAGTGAAGAGGGTGCATTAGCTGTGCATGGAATCACCACAGCGTTTTTATCCGATAAACCTTATTTTAAGGAGATTGCCTCAGCGTTTTTAAACTATGTGGATGGTGCTGAGTTGATTATACATAATGCACCGTTCGACATGGGGTTCCTGAATCACGAGCTATCACTTGCATCGATTCCTCAAGAACTTGAAAAAAATTGTGAAATTAATGACAGTCTAGTTTTAGCAAGGCAAATGCACCCAGGGCAAAGAAATACTTTGGATGCTTTGTGTAAACGCTACGATATAAAAAATGAACATCGCACCTTGCACGGCGCTCTATTAGACTCTGAAATACTAGCGGATGTTTATCTTGCGATGACAGGTGGGCAGAAAGGTTTGTCATTTGGTGAGGAGGGTGCTGGTGACTCAGGTTCTATTGTAGTTCATGTATTTCAACGACTTATCGGGGATAGGGAGCCACTATCGGTGATTAATGCAAATACTGAAGAGTTAACGGCTCATCAGAAGTATTTGGATGGAATTGACGGTGATGTCAAAAGTCTTTGGCATTAATTAGTTGTTAACTAGACATTAGTTGAAGAGCTTAGCGCCCTTTTAAAATCCGCTGCTTATCACGGTTCCAGTCTTTTTCTTTAGACACAGCACGCTTATCATGCGTTTGCTTACCTTTACCCACTCCAATCTCGATCTTAACTTTGTTGGCTTTCCAGTATAAAGATAGCGGTAAAATGGTATAGCCTTTACGGTCAACGGCTGCTTGTAGCTTCACAATTTCATAATCATGCAATAACAGTTTACGAATGCGCGTAGCAATGGGGTTGATGTGGGTTGATGCTGATAACAATGGGGTAAATTGAGCGCCCGACATCCACACTTCACGATTTTTAACAAAAACATAAGCTTCTTTTAATTGGGCACGACCATCTCGTAGGCTTTTGACTTCCCATCCCTCAAGGACTAAGCCAGCTTCGTAAGTATCTTCGATAAAATAGTCGTGGCGTGCAACTTTGTTCTTTGCAATTGATTTACCGCCGTGACCTTTTTTCTTTTTATTTTTTTTTGCCATGTGTAGAGGAGTAATTTTAAAAGAAGGATTATAACCTAAGGAATGAATAAACAATATCTTAAACAGGCTGACTTACTTCCTTTAATGCAGTGGATTAAATTTTTTTAAATTATTGTGTGGAAACTATACGCCTCTGAAAGGTCTAAAAATTCTGCATCAACATCTTCAAGTTATTATTCACTCGCTCCTAACACACTGCTAGAATGCCTCCATTATTCTAGAAGTTTTGGGTTTTTAAAGAATGCCTCATATCTCTCGTAGTGCTTTAGTGCCTTTTAGTGCAGAGCAAATGTATAAATTGGTGGATAACATTGATGCTTATCATGAATTTTTGCCATGGTGTGGTTACTCTCAAGAGATAGATAGGGGTGAGGATTGGGTAGAGGGCTCCGTTACGATTGAAAAAGGCGGGATAAATAAAACCTTTATTACTAAAAACTATTTACAAGAAAATAAACAAATTGAATTAACATTGGTTGATGGCCCTTTTAGTGAGTTACAAGGGTTTTGGCGATTTGACGCATTGAAAGAAAATGCCTGTAAAATATCCCTAGAGTTGGACTATGAGTTTTCAAGTAAAATGTTAGGGTTAGTGGTAGGTCCTGTTTTTAATCAGGTAGCCAATGCAATGGTGGATTCATTTGTAAAAGAGGCGCGCGTTAAATATGGCTAGTACAAATACAGCTAATGAAAACAGGATAGTAGAGGTTATTTATGCCTTACCTGATGAGCAAACCTTATTTACGGTAGCATTAAACGAAGAAACTACTGTTGAAGTTACTGTTAAAGATATAATTTTAGAATCAAAAATACTCGAGGAGTATAGCGATCTGGATATTGATTCAATGGATATTGGCTTATTTGGTAAAGCGACTAAAATGGATCAAGTCGTTAGAGATAAAGATCGTATTGAAATATACCGTCCTTTAATTGCAGACCCTAAAGAAGTACGAAAAAGAAAAGCTGCTGAAGGTAAAAAATTTAAAAAAGGTGGGGAAGCCGCGCCTGAGAATAAGGACAAGGCTAAAAAATGAGAGGAATGGTACCGGTTGATCCGCAAACAAGTGTTTCTCAAGTACAGTTTGCACTGGTTTATGTGCCTAATAAAGGTGCCTCGGGGAAAAAACGCCGAAACAAGCGGTTTCCAGCGAGTTGTGTGGAAGTGAAAGAATCAAAAGAAATAGCTATTGATGAAGCGAAGCAGGATGTTAAAAAATATGCAGCAATAGTTGTTGGGCCCTCTAAATCTTCAGAGGGGCAGTATATTTATTATCTACAGGAGTGGCTGGCTTCATGAGGCTAACTCAATTTCGACATAACCTTTAACGTATAATTTTTGCTAATAAGTCATTCTGAAAATGCAGTGTGATATTTTGTTTTTTAGACGCTCTTCTTCCTTTTTTTAGGCTATAAACATAGTCCCAGCGGTTACTTCTAAAGTTATCTTGTAATAAAGGCGTGCCTAATAATGAGGCAACTTCTGCCTTACTCATTCCCGTTTTTAACTGTGAGACTGTTTCATTTGAAAGCGCATTGCCTTGTTGGATGTCCATTTTATAGATGGAGCAGCTTGCGAGGGAAAGTGAAAGTATTAATAAAGATAATAAATTTTTCATAATATTTTTTGTTTTAGTGGGGTATCTTGTTTAAAGCAGTATTCATACGTACTGATTGTTATGTGGTCGCTAAAAGCAGCGAAATAATTGAGTTATCCATTCAAAAAAACGAATGGTAAGCTCACTAAATTCTACAGTAGGGAGGTCTGCAAAGCAGTACTTTTAATAAAAGTTAATTAATTACATAAAAAAGAGTATTTTCACTTTTATTTATGCAAGTAGAAGGCGTATAATGCGCCGTTCATTTTTAATAGTTTAGATAAATAAAAGAGCACACTATATGCCAAGCGTAAAATTAAGAGATAACGAGCCGTTTGAAATTGCACTACGTCGTTTTAAACGTACCTGTGAAAAAGCAGGTGTTGTAGCAGAAGTAAGAAGTCGTGAATACTACGAAAAGCCAACATCAGTTCGCAAAAGAGAAAAGGCTGCAGCCGTTAAACGTAATATCAAAAATCTAAAGCGTGAAATTAACCGTCGCGTTAGAATGTACTAAATTAGTCATTCTGAATTATTTTTATAGTTTAAAAAATGTCATCCAAACTTAAAGACAGCATTGTTGACGATATGAAGTCAGCCATGCGGGCAAAAGAAAAAGACCGTCTTTTGACGGTGCGTAATATTCTTGCAGGTATTAAACAGCAAGAAGTAGATACGCGTGAGGAATTAGATGATACGGCCGTACTCGCCATAATCGATAAGATGTGTAAGCAACGTCGTGAATCAATCTCGCAATTCTCAGAAGCAGGGCGTGATGACTTAGTTGCTCAAGAAGAACTTGAACTTGGTTTTTTGCAAGCGTACCTTCCTGAAGCATTAAGTGATGATGAAGTTCAGTCGCTTATCAAAGAAGCGCTGGATGCTACTGGCGC
>JAZGFW010000186.1:0-17487 GCA_036479895.1 Cocleimonas sp.
ATCCACGGTGATTTTGATGATGCACAAAGTGCGCTAAAAATGTTGTTAGGTTCTGATACTTTTAATGCCAAGCTAAAAGAAAAGAATATTTCATTATCTGCTGCGAATTCAGTCAATTTTGGTCGCATTATTTTTCAGTTAATGTATCACATCCACAGTTATCTTGAGCTAGTTAGGCAAGATGCAATCACGTTGGGTGATAAGGTTTATTTGGATGTTCCTAGCGGTAATTTTGGTAATGCCTTAGGTGGTTATTATGCTATGAAAATGGGATTACCTGTTGAAAAAATCCTCATAGCATCGAATCAAAACAATGTCTTAACAGAGCTGATTAACAAAGGTGTTTATGATATTAGTGATAGCTCAGTTATAGCAACGACCTCACCAGCAATGGATATTTTAAAGTCATCAAATGTTGAGCGAATTTTATTTGATCTATTCGGTACAGTGCGGACTAAGGAGCTGATGCAACAGCTTGATAATAATAAGCGTTATCAGCTAACAGAAGCGGAACTGGTAGAAATACAAACCGTATTCTCAGCAGATTATTGTAGTGATGAAGAAGGTAAAAAGTACATTCAAAAAGCTTTTGCAGAGGGTTATTTAATGGATCCGCATACAGCAACCTGTTTCAAAACATATGACACTTGTCGTGATAAGCCTTTGAAAACTATTGTTTATTCAACGGCTGAGTGGACGAAATTTTCGCCAACGATTGCTAATGCTCTTACGGGTGAAACCGGCAGTAGTGATATTGATGCACTCAAAACCATTGCAGCTAAAGCCAATATTTCAATTCCTAATTCTATCAATGACCTATTTACAAAAGAAATCACGCAAAGTGTTGTGATTGATAAAGTGGATATTGAAAAAGAAATACTGTCTTTTCTTCAATAATATGAACGATAATAAAAATAACTAGGATAACTAATAGAAACGTGACAAAAATTGCCGCCATTCAAATGGCCTCAGGCCCGCAAATAAAAGCGAACCTGATGGAAGCCTCACGCTTAATAAGGGAAGCTGCTCAAAAAGGCGCTCAACTGATTGTTTTACCAGAGAGCTTTGCATTAATGGCAATGCAAGAATCTGAAAATATTGATATGGCGGAAGAGCAAGGCACTGGCCAGATTCAAGATGTAATCCGTCAATGCGCCATTGATAATAAAGTCTGGATTGTAGCAGGTTCTATTCCTTTAAAGACCGATGACTTTCAACGTGCTAGCGCAGCCTCTTTAATGTTTAATGATAAGGGGGAGATTGTTGCGCGCTATAATAAAATGCATTTATTTGATGTTGAAATAGATTGTGATGCTGTTGACGGTGAAAAAAACAAGAAACCCAAGGACATTTATAAAGAAAGTGATACCTTTAAGGCAGGAGAAGATATTGTTGTCGTTGATACGCCTTTTGGGAGGATTGGTATGTCGATCTGCTATGACTTACGGTTCCCAATACTTTACCGAAAAATGGTAAGAATGGGAGCCGAGATTTTTTTAATCCCATCAGCCTTTACTAAAACAACAGGTAAAATTCATTGGGAACCTTTAATCAAAGCTCGCGCCATTGAAAACCAATGCTATGTGATTGCACCTGCCCAAGGAGGCTACCATGTAAATGGTCGTCATACCTATGGTCACAGTCTGATGGTTGACTATTTAGGTCAAGTACATGACTTGCGCTTGAAAGGTTCGGGTATCATCACCATGAATATAGACTTAAATGCACAAAAAAAAGTACGCAAAAGTTTTCCAGTGCTACAGCATACTAAACTCTAAGGCTACGAACACGCCAAACACTAAGTAAAAACTCTATGAATCTATTAGAACAAGCACAACAACAATTATTTGAGCCAGCCAGTCTTAATGACTCTCACCTTGATAAGGTTTTCTCCCAACTACACGGAGCAGACCTTGCTGATTTATACTTTCAGTCGAATCGCTTTGAGTCATGGGGTCTGGAAGATGGCATCATAAAAAACGGTACTTACAGTATTGAGCAGGGCGTGGGTGTGCGCATGGTGGTGGGAGAACAAACAGGTTTTGCCTATTCGGATGAAATTTCTTTTGATGCATTAATCGCTTCTGCAAAAGCTGCTTCAGGAATTAGCAAAGCAGGTCAGACAGGCAGAGTTAAAGGTTGGCAGGCTAATAAAGCAATACAAGTTGATAGTCTCTATGGTGTTGATAACCCGCTCGCATTAATGACAGAAGATGAAAAAATTGCATTACTCAACCTTGCAGATAAAGAAGCACGTGCGGCTAGTCCTTATGTGCAACAAGTGATTGCTAGTATTGCTGGGGTACATGAACATATTTTAATTGCAGATATAGAAGGTAACCTAAATGCGGATATTCGTCCCTTGGTACGGATGAATATTACCGTGATTGTTGAAAAAGATGGCAAACGCGAGTCAGCAGGCACTGGCGGTGGTGGTCGTTTTGGTTTTGATTATTTTACCCAAGCAGACCGAGTAAGAGACTACGCACAAGAGGCGGTAAGGTTAGCTTTAGTTAATTTAGATGCTGTCGCTGCACCTGCGGGAAGTCAAACAGTTGTACTAGGTTCAGGCTGGCCGGGAGTGCTATTACACGAAGCGATTGGGCATGGCCTAGAAGGTGACTTTAACCGCAAAGGTACTTCCGCTTTCAGTGGACGGATTGGTGAAAAGGTAGCTTCAAAAGGCGTGACAGTGGTTGATGATGGTACTTTAGAAAACCGTCGTGGTTCACTCAATATTGACGATGAAGGTACAAAAACAAACTGTACTACGCTAATTGAAGATGGTGTTCTCAAAGGTTATATGCAAGATAAACTCAATGCGAAACTCATGGGGGAACAGTCCACAGGTAATGGGCGACGCGAATCCTACGCGCATTTACCTATGCCTAGAATGACCAATACTTATATGTTGGCGGGTAAAGAAGATCCTCAAGAAATAATTGCCTCGGTCAAAAATGGTTTATACGCTGTCAACTTTGGGGGAGGACAGGTTGATATTACTTCGGGGAAGTTTGTATTTTCTGCATCAGAAGCTTACTTAATAGAAAATGGTAAAGTGACTCGTCCCGTAAAAGGTGCAACTTTAATTGGTAATGGTCCTGATGTGTTAACCAAGGTTAGTATGATTGGAAATGATTTAGCACTGGATCAAGGTGTGGGTGTTTGCGGTAAAGCAGGGCAGAGTGTCCCTGTTGGAGTAGGTCAGCCAACCTTAAAAATTGATGGTTTAACCGTGGGCGGAACGGAGGTACAGCCATGAGCAAGAAAGAAGCCATGAGCAAGCAAAAAACCATGAGCAAGCAAAAAGGCATGGATCGTAAACAGACCGAGCAAGAGTTGCGTGAAATATCTGAAACAGTTCTCAAACTTACAAAAAAATACGGTGCATCTGATGCTGAGCTAAGCCTCAACCGTGGTGCTGGTTTATCGGTAGAAATTCATAAAGAAAATGTAGATAAACTTGAATATCATCGTGACCAAGGTTTAAGCCTCACCGTATATATGGGACAACATCAAGGCTCGGCGACTACAGGCGACCTATCTGCACAGGCGATAGAAGATACTGTAAAAGCTGCTTGTAATATTGCTAAGTTCACGGGTGAGGATGAATACACAGGCTTACCCGATGCAGAACTTATGATGCATGAAAGTAAAGACCTTGATCTTTATCACCCCTGGGATTTAAGTGCAGAGAAAGCTATAGAAATTGCCACGGCATGTGAAGCTTCTGCTTTAAGTTTTGATAAACGAATTATTAATTCAGATGGTGCAAGTATTAGCACTTACAGTGGTTCAGGTATTATCGCTAATACCCACGGATTTACGGGAGTCACAGCATCAAGTCGTCATAACTTGAGCTGTTCGGTGATAGCGCAAGTACCAAAAACAGATGCAATGCAACGTGATTATTGGTATACAACCAGCCGTAAGCGTGAAGAGCTTGAGTCAGCTGAGTCAGTCGGTGAAAAATCAGCAAAGCTAACACTTGCGCGATTAAATGGTCGTCAAATCAGTACGAGGAAATCGTCAGTGCTGTATTCGCCAGAAATGGCACGCAGTATTGTTAGTCACTTTACCAGTGCAATCTCTGGTGGCTCACAATATCGTAAAACAACCTATTTATTAAACTCAAAAGATGAGCAGGTTTTTCCTGATTTTATTCGTTTGCATGAACAGCCTCATATTCCTCAAGGTTTTGGTAGTAGCTATTTTGATCGTGAAGGTGTTGCCACTAGTAATAGAGATATTGTTACGAATGGCGTAGTGCAAAACTATATTATGGGAAGTTATTCAGCGCGTCAGTTAGGTTTAAAGACAACGGCTAATTCGGGTGGAACACATAACTTAACGCTTGAACCTACAGGGCAGGACTTAGAAGAGTTACTAAAAATGCTGGATACGGGCTTATTTGTAACAGAGCTAATTGGTAGTGGAATCAATGGTGTAACAGGTGACTACTCTCGTGGAGCATCTGGATTTTGGGTGGAAAACGGTGAGATTCAATTTCCTGTAGAAGAGATTACGGTAGCAGGTAATTTGAAAGATATGTTTCAAAATATTGTTGCTGTAGGCAACGATATTGACTACCGCGGTGGAACGCGTACGGGATCAATTCTTATTGAAGGAATGATGGTGGCGGGTGAATAAAGGATGTATTCTCTTTGTGAATCAAATAAAAAATATTTACTTGCCTCGATTAAAATAGAAAAAATTAAGAGAATGAGGTTTTAGCAGCTATTCCATTATTTATATCAACAACAACATCTGAGTTGCTCGATGTAGTTCGAGCGGTAAGAAGCGATTCATCACTGTAATATTCATTAGCGAATGAGGTGAAGTTAAAATCATTCATTAGTTTATGAAGCTTATTTTCAACTGTATTTCTACCGATAAATTGTGAAGCTCTCCATTTTAATGGGATATGGTCGTGTGCTCTTTGAACGGCCGCAAGCTCTTCAGTATCAACCTCGTAAGGGTGCATATAGAAAACAGCACGCTTTGGATCAAGCTTTTTACTTAAGTACTTAGTGATTGTGTAGGGTGTAATTCTAAAGTAACCGCCACCAAAGAAAGGTAGTTTATAGCCAAAGAAATTCATATAACTTAAGTAGTGCTCATTTAAATTATATTTATTAAATATTTTTAAAGAGTATTCTTTTTCAATGCCATATTTAACTACTTTCATCGGGAATAGCGATGAGTCGTATTTAACACCGTTTTCTGCAAGTGCTTCACAATACCATTCAAAAAGATATTCTCTAATTGAGAAGTCGGGAGCGCGAAAGCCAATGACTTTTTGTCCTGAAGTATCTTCAAGTAATTTGATAGAGCTTGATACGTCTTCACGTACTTGATTAGGAGTGAGGTTAAAAATTGATTGGTGGTTATAACCATGTGAAGCTACTTCATGTCCAGCATCAGCAATTTTGCGAATTAATTCAGGATGTTTATTAGCTACATTTCCTAAAGTAAAGAATGTTGCTTTGTGATCGTGTTCATCAAGAAGATCGAGAACACGTAGCGTATTATCAAGTACACGGTTTGTAACCGGGTTCTTGGCATTTAATACAGACTGAGACCAATCTTCAACATCTATGGAAAAAATCATTTCTTTCTCACTTAATTTTTATTAGTTAAGACTATGCTAACAAAGTTGGACTACTCTTTGCCACTTAGTTCGGAATTAAGGTGCTAAAAATAAGACAAGATGTACTTGTAAATTTTAAAACAACTTAATCGGGTGCTTAACAGTTTATAAAACTAAAAAATGTGTACTGTATCATTTGACTAATTAGCTCAATAACTCGATACAGAAGAGTTACTTATATAATAGCTTAATAATTTACTAATATTCTATGTTTTAAACCATTATAATGTCTAATTATTAGGCAAATATGTCGAACTTATTAAATATTAGTCATTTTTACTTGTCACCTGATTCGTGCAAAGGTCTCAAATTGTTTAAAAATTAGATTTACTTGCCCCAATGGGATGACCTTTTAGAGTACATCCTGTATTCTTCGCGCTCAATATTTATATATCGGGATGTAGCGCAGTCTGGTAGCGCACCACACTGGGGGTGTGGTGGTCGTCAGTTCGAATCTGGCCATCCCGACCAAATATCTTAAAATGCCAAATAAACCCCTCATTCATTTATTTATTCCTCAGCTATTTCAGCCGCTTTCAGTCTGGAAGAAAAATTTTCAATTTGATATATATAGCCATTATCTAACCCTACTATTACAAAATTTTCAGGAAGTTAGAACATCTGAAAATATAGGTGTAGATGTGAGCTTATTTAGTAGTATAGGTTTATCCAAGGGTAAAGAGCTCCCCATTGCTACCTATCGCTATCAAGGGCAACAATTTGAACAGCCATTAAATCACTCATTAATATGTGCTGACCCCGTGCATTTAGCTGTTGGAATGAACGATATTACGTTAACAGACCGAATTACCGATCTTACTATTGAAGAAGCGAGAGAGTTAATTACATTACTTAATGGACATTTTAATCAAGATGGACTTACTTTTCTTCTTGGTACAAATCAAGATTGGTATCTATCGTTTGAAAGTGAGGGTGACCTTTCATCAATCCCTCTAGAGACTGTTTTCAGGAAAAATATTGCTAGCTTTTTGATTAAATCAAAGGGGAGAAATTGGCAGGTACTACAAAATGAAGTGCAAATGCTATTACATAGTGCACCTTTAAATCAGCGCAGAGAAATGGCTGGCTTACCTACTGCAAATAGCCTTTGGTTCTGGGGGGGAGGAAACTCAGAGATATTTTCACACAAGGCCGCTCATGTCTTTAGTGATAATAAAATACGTGGCGAAATGATTGCGAAGGCTTCAGAGTGTAATTATCAACCGCTTTCTGAATTGAACGGTATTTCTAACTTCGTTGATTACTCACAAGGTAAAACTATTATTATTAGTGAGGCGCTTAATTCTTCAGCACTTAATAACGACCTTGAGCAATATCAAAAAGAACTTAACCGTTTGGATAATGATTTAATCAAGCCATTATTAAAATTATGGGAGCAGGGTAAGATAAAAATACTTATTGATAGCTGTGACGGAAAAACGATTAAACCTTTACCACGTTCCGTATGGAAATTTTGGAAGAAATCCCCCGCATCACTGACAGATTTGGGCATATGAAACTCGTCAGAAGACAGGTAAAGCAAGTAAAAAAAGGTGCGATAAACGAAGCTAGCAAAGCTATAAAAGACGGAGGAGGCTCCATCAGCTTGCTCGAACGTGTGCTTTCTTTGCGAGGTGTAAATAGCCGCGGTGAGCTGCTTCTTCAATTAAAAAATCTTCATCCTATTTCAAAACTCAAAGGCATTGAGCAAGCGACATCGTTGTTGGTGGATGCGATTACAAACAAGCAACGTATTCTAATTATTGGTGATTTTGATGCCGATGGTGCAACATCTACTGCACTCGCTGTACGTGCACTCAATATGATGGGGCATACTCAAGTAGATTATCTGGTGCCCAATCGCTTTGAATATGGCTATGGATTAACACCCGAAATAGTGATTGAAGCAGCAAAGTTCTCACCGGATGTAATCATTACTGTTGATAATGGTATTTCCAGTGTCAAGGGAGTAGAGCAAGCAAAATCAATGGGTTATAAGGTGATTATTACCGATCATCATTTACCTGCAAAGCAACTACCCAATGCTGATGCCATCATAAACCCTAATCAAGCTGGATGTGAATTCCCTTCTAAAAACCTAGCGGGCGTTGGTGTTGCTTTTTATTTAATGCTTGCGGTAAAAAGCGCACTGCTTCAAAAAAAGTATTTTACAAAAAATCAAATAGCAGAACCCAATCTTACCGAGTTACTCGATCTTGTGGCGCTGGGTACTGTCGCTGATGTTGTTCCCTTAGACGAAAATAATCGTATCTTTGTCGAGCAAGGCTTGCGTCGTATACGAAGTGGTTTGGTAAATGCGGGTATCAATGCTTTGTTTACCGTAGGAAAACGCAATATAAAAAATGCGGTCAGCACGGACTTAGGTTTTGCTTGTGGACCTCGTTTAAATGCTGCAGGGCGTTTAGATGATATGTCGCTGGGTATCGAATGTTTACTCAGTAATGACCCTCAGCAAGCAATGGATTATGCGGTAGCACTGGATGATTTAAATATTGAACGCCGAGCGATTGAAGATAGCATGAAGGCAGAGGCGCTATTATTACTTGAAGAGCTTGATAAAGATCAGCTAGAGAGCGATTTACCCCCTGTTATTTGTTTGTACAAAAAAACATGGCATCAAGGTGTTATTGGTATCTTGGCAGCTCGTGTGCGTGAGCGCTATAACCGACCCACAATAATATTTGCGCCTGCTGATATTGATGATAAAAAAAACACAGATATAAAAGGCTCCGCACGTTCCATTCCCACCATCCATATTCGTGATGTTTTTGATGAAGTGGCCACCGCTAACCTCGGTTTGTTAGAGAAATTTGGCGGTCATGCTATGGCTGCGGGTTTAACCTTGGAAGAGTCTCGTTTGAATGAATTCACTCAAGCTATTTGTGATGTTGTGCATCGTCAAGCAGATGAAGAAACTTTTCAAGAAGTTCACTACAGCGATGGTGAGTTAAAAGCAGCTGACTTTGATTTGAAAAATGCAAATTCTTTACGCTACGCAGCACCTTGGGGACAACACTTTCCTGCTCCTGTTTTTGATAATCAATTTGTAGTGATGAATAAGCGCTTACTAAAAGAAAAACATTTAAAGCTCGTGCTTCGTCCTTGTAACAAAATATCGCAACAGCAAAGAACGCTACAAGCAATCGCTTTTAATGTTGATTTATCTGATTGGCCAGAAGAGGGTGAAGAAGTACATCTACTGTATAAGCTTGAAGTAAATGAATTTCGCGGTGATTGTAGTTTGCAGTTGATGGTTGAAAGGGTTTTGAGTTAAGTTGAGAGCTCAAACGGTGTTGTAGTGTAGGCTTAAAAAGGCTTTAAGCGTGTAATAACTTATTCTATTTATCTGTGAAAATATGCGTTACCTGTGGATAAAAAAAGAGTAAAAGTCAAAACAACGAAGCCTCAAAAAATGAGGCTTCGTGCAAGTATTTTTAGCTCATTGTTTAAGCTTTTTTATGATAACCAATTATCTTCTCAACTTCATTCTTTGAACCCATAATCACAGGAACACGCTGGTGTGGGTCGCCATTAGGTTGCACTTCCATAATACGTCCATAGCCCGTATCAGCTGCACCACCGGCTTGTTCAACAATCATTGCCATCGGATTACCTTCGTATAATAAACGAAGCTTACCGCCCACTTCACGGTTACGCTCGTCAATCGGGTATAAAAATACACCACCACGACAAAGGATACGGTGAATCTCCCCAACCATCGCAGCAACCCAGCGCATATTGTAACGCTTGCCTAGTGTGCCTTCTTCGCCTTGAATACAATCAGCGATATATTCTTGAACAGGTGGCTCCCAGAAGCGTTGGTTAGATGCATTGATCGCAAATTCAGCTGTTTCTTCAGGGATTTTCATATCAGGGTGGGTCAAAATAAACTCACCAATAGAAGAACAAAGGGTGAAACCATTGACGCCATTGCCTGTGGTTAAAACCATCATGGTTGATGGGCCGTATAAACAGTAACCTGCAGCTACTTGTTCGGTGCCTGGTTTTGCAAAATCTTCAGCGGTGGGATTTTCTTTACCTACCGGTGCTTTTAATACAGAGAAGATTGCGCCTACATCCATATTAATGTCCATGTTTGATGAGCCGTCTAATGGGTCAAACGTAACAAGATAGTGGCCGCGAGGCTTTCCTTCAGGAAGGGTAAGAATTTCATCTAACTCTTCTGAGGCCATACCGGCACAGTGACCATTGTTTTCAAGTGCATCAATAAAAAGATCATTAGCAATCAAATCCATCTTTTTCTGTACATCGCCCATTGAGTTTTCATTCTCAGTCGCACCTAATACATCAGCAAGGTCGCCCATGTTGACTAGGTTAGCAATGCCTTTACAAGCAATTGTGATGTCATTTAAAAGACCTGTAAATTCGCCACTCGCTTTGTTGCCTAGCTTGCGTTGTTCATCAATAATAAATGAAGAAAGCGTTGTACCTAACTTTTGCATAAATAGTCCAATAGTATTTTATATTTTAAAGGCGCGGATTCTACTGTATTAGAGTTTATTAATATAGATGTATTTGATATAGGAAGGATATTTTGAGGGGTTTAAAGGACGAATGGTTAACAAACTGATCGGCCTGTTTTTACGGAAGTGTTTTTGTAAGAGTGCAGGAGCTTTAAAAAAACCTTTTTTGTAAGGAAATATGTAGAACCTTTTTACTTTCCTCGGTATCCTTTCAGTCCCCTAATAATAATGTGTTGTATTTAATATTAAATACGATATATCGATAAATATGTCAGACAAGCAGTCACAAGACCAAAGTCCCATGCAAGATCATTACAGTCATGCTTCAATTGAATCTCAGGTTCAAAAAATGTGGGAGGATAACAAGTCTTTTGAAGTCACTGAAGACCCCGACAAAGAAAAATTTTACTGTCTTTCAATGTTTCCTTATCCTAGTGGCAAGTTACACATGGGGCATGTACGTAACTACACGATTGGTGATGTGATTTCGCGCTTTCAACGTATGCAAGGTAAAAATGTTTTACAACCCATGGGTTGGGATGCTTTTGGTTTGCCCGCTGAAAATGCGGCGATTAAAAACAAGGTACCGCCTGCAACATGGACTGACACAAATATTGCTGATATGCGCGCACAACTTAAGACCATGGGGTTTGCCTATGATTGGTCGCGTGAACTAGCGACGTGTAAACCTGATTATTATCGTTGGGAGCAGTGGTTCTTCTTAAAACTCTTTGAAAAAGGCTTGGTTTACCGCAAAAAAGCTACTGTAAATTGGGATCCAGTAGATCAAACAGTGTTAGCCAATGAGCAAGTGGTAGATGGGCGCGGCTGGCGTTCTGGCGCGATTGTTGAGCAGCGTGAAATCGATCAGTGGTTTTTGAAAATTACGGCTTATGCAGATGAATTATTAGATGATGTACGTAAGCTTGAAGATTGGCCCCAGCAAGTACGCACCATGCAGGAAAACTGGATAGGGCGCTCAGAAGGTATTGAGTTAGAATTTGGTTTGGAACATACAGAAGAAACGCTCAGTGTCTTCACCACTCGTCCCGATACATTAATGGGTGCGACCTATTTAGCCGTTGCACCACAACATCCTTTGGCGGAACGCGCTGCAGTAGAGAACCCTGACTTACAAGCCTTCATAGAAGAATGTAAAAATATGAAAGCCACCGAAGCTGAAATGGCAACGATGGAGAAAAAAGGCTTTGCCACAGGTGTCAGTGCTATTCATCCTATAAGCGGTGAAAGCGTACCTATCTGGGTGGCAAATTTTGTATTAATGAGTTACGGATCAGGTGCCGTAATGGCCGTGCCTGCACACGATGAGCGTGACTGGGATTTTGCTAAAAAATACAAACTCAATATCAATCAAGTCATCACCTCAGCCAATGAAACGGTTGCCAACAGTATTAATATAGAAGAGGGTGCATACATCGAAAAAGGTGTGTTGATAAACTCTGGTGAATTCAGTGGTTTAACCTCACAAGAAGCCGTAGATGGTATTGCTAACTTTTTACAAGAAGCCAAAAAAGGGCGCAAAACGATTAACTACCGTTTACGTGATTGGGGTGTTTCTCGTCAACGTTACTGGGGTTGTCCGATCCCAATAATTTATTGTGATGATTGTGGTGCAGTCGCGGTAGCTGATGAAGACTTACCGGTAGAACTACCTACTGATATTGAGTTTGATGAATCAGGCTCATCACCGATAAAGAAAATGCCAGAATTTTATGAGGTTCCCTGTCCTAAATGTGGCAAAGCGGCAACCCGAGAAACGGATACCTTTGATACATTCTTTGAATCATCATGGTATTACGCGCGTTACACCGGCCCTGATAATGATAAATCGATGTTGGATGAACGTGCTGATTACTGGCTACCCGTTGATCAATATGTAGGCGGTATTGAGCACGCGGTGTTACATCTTTTATATGCTCGTTTCTTTAATAAACTAATGCGTGATGAAGGTTTGATAGAAGCTGATGAGCCCTTTACTAAGCTGCTTACACAAGGCATGGTATTGGCGGATACCTTCTACTATGAAAATGAAGCAGGTGGGCAAGAATGGGTTGCGCCTAAAGATGTCACTCTTGATACCAATGAGAAAGGCAAAGTCACGAAAATGACCGATCCTCAAGGTCGAGCGCTTAAAACCGATGGCATGAGTAAAATGTCAAAATCGAAAAATAATGGTGTTGATCCAGCTGAGCTTATCCAAAAGTACGGTGCAGATACCTTGCGCGTGTTCTCTATGTTTGCCGCTCCGCCGGATCAATCAATGGAATGGTCAAACACCGGTGTTGAAGGCGCAAACCGCTTTATTAAACGATTATGGCGACAGGTGTATGAACATGTAAATTCAAGTACAGCACCAACAACCAATAAAATTGATAGTGCTTTTGAAGACTTAAGTAATCTACATCAAGAGTTACGTCGTAAAGTGTATACCACCTTAGAAAAAGTAACAGATGATATGACGCGTCGTTTTACCTTTAATACAGCGATTGCGGCAAACATGGAGTTAATTAATGAGCTTTCTAAATTTAATGAAAAGGGCTCACAAGCTGATGCGGTTCGCCAAGAGGCATTTAAAACAATCGTCTTAATGTTGTCACCTGTTATGCCTCATGTAGCACAAGAGCTATGGGTTAAGCTTGGCAATGAAGGGCTGGTTATGGATCAAGACTGGCCAGAAAGTGACGAAGATGCACTCGTACAGTCTAATATTCAAATGATGATTCAAATCAACGGAAAACTTCGCGGTAAAGTAGATGTAGCTGTAGATGCTGATGATAAAAAAGTCGAAGCACTGGCTATGGAAAATGAAAATGTGAAGCAATTTATTGAGGACAAAACAGTACGTAAAGTGATTGTGGTAAAAGGACGTTTAATTAATATTGTAGCTAACTAAAGAACATTAGGACTTTATGACAATGAAGGTAAAGCTTTTATTTATACTATTTACAGTATTATTACTGCAAGGGTGTTCAGGCTTTCATCTTAGAGATAGTGCAGACCTTTCGGGAAAGTATAAAAAAATACAACTTCTAGGTGTACCTCACGAAAAAGCACTTGCGGAAGCTTTGGAGCTTGCTATCGAAGAAGCAGGAGGAGACGTTGTAGATCAAGCTAATACAAAAATCAAGATCAGTAATGTCAGAGAAGGTAAGCGTGTTGTAGCCTATACTAGTGAACGTAAGGCACGCGTTTACTTACTTTTTTTAAAGCTAAATTATATTATAAGCTTACCTCATGATGGAGAAGGTCAGTCTCAATCAGCATTGAATCAACGAATAAACCTTGATAAAACATTTATTTATGATGCAAACTTTGCTTTAGGCAAAGCTGAAGAGGAAGTACAAATTCGTGAAAAACTTTACGAGGAAGCGGCTAGATTAATCCTTTTAAGTTTAAAAACCTCCCGATAGTTTGGATATAAAGGAGTCAACTGTTAATCGTTTACTAATAAAATCTGCTGTATTTATAGTCGTTTTGTTATTAACAATAACGCTACGGGCAGATTTTAGTCCAATAAATGACAGTGAATCAGCTGATATTACAGCCACAACATCAACAGCAGAAGAGTCATTGACCTTTGATCAATGGAAGCAATTATTTAAAAATGTAGCACTTCAAAACAGCATTATTCCTTCAGTTTTTGAGAGTGCTTTAGGGCATGTAAATGCTGATCCTGAAGTCCTAAAGCTGGACTCCAGCCAGCCAGAATTTACACGAAATATTTGGGATTATTTAGATAATACTATCTCAAAACAGCGTTTAAAAAAAGGTAGTAAACTCCTTAAAAAACATGCTCAACTCTTTGACGAAATAGAAGAAAAATACGGTGTACAAAAAGAAACGATTGTCGCTATTTGGGCAATGGAAAGTGATTTTGGGCGTAACTACGGAAATAAAAATGTGGTTCGTTCTTTAGCTACATTGGCGCATCACGGCAAGCGTACAGAGTTTGCGCAGTCTGAGTTACTTAATGTTTTGAGTATCATTCAAAATCAAAAGGTTAAATCTAAAGACTTGGTGGGCTCATGGGCAGGGGCTATGGGGCAAGCGCAGTTTATGCCGAGTTCGTATTTAAAATATGCGGTAGATTATAATAAAGATGGAAAAATAGATTTATGGAAATCATTGCCTGATGTTTTTGCCTCGATTGCTAACTTCTTAGCAGAATCAGGCTGGCGCAAAAATGAAGATTGGGGGGTAGAAGTTAAACTGCCAAAGGACTTTGATTGGAAGTTGAATACATCGGCCTATGAGCTACGTTTTTTACAATGGAAGCAACTCGGTGTAAATAGCATCAATGCACGACCTTTTCCTTATATCCAACGACAAGCAAGCTTATTTATACCAGCAGGGCGTTACGGTCCGGTGTTTTTAGTCACGCATAATTTTCATGTCATTAAGCGTTACAATAATTCGTCTAGCTATGCCATGGGTGTAGCACAATTGAGTCGTTTATTGGAAGGTGGAGAAAGTATTCAAACGGCATGGCCTCGTGAAGACAAAGCGCTAAGTTATTATGAGATAGAAGAAATCCAATTACGGTTAAGTCTTAAAGGTCATGACCCAGGGCCTAATGATGGGAAAATGGGTGCTAAAACACGTGAAGCCATTCGCACTTGGCAGTTAGAGTTAGGCGTAGCAGGTGATGGTTATGCAAATAAAAAACTCTTAGAACAGTTAAGAGAAAATGCAAAAATAGAGCTGAATGATAATGGGAGAAATTGATTATAAACAAAGTACCTTGTTTACTGCTATCAAAGGCGTTCGGCATGGTTTTTTCACTAAAAACGGTGGTGTGTCCTCAGGCGTTTATACCTCATTAAATTGTAGTCCTAGCTCTGATGATAAACCTGAGAATGTGATAGAAAACCGTCAACGTGTTATGTCGGTATTGGGAATGGAACAGGCTCAATTATTTGGTTTACATCAAATTCATAGCAAGCACGTTCATCAAATTAATTCTGTCAATGATACTAATTTTCCTGATGGCGATGCATTAGTGACAACTCAGCAGGGTATTGCACTGAGTGTATTAGGTGCAGATTGTACGCCTGTTTTATTTGCTTCAAAAACAGGCAGTGTTATTGGGGCGGCGCATGCAGGTTGGCGTGGCGCGGTAATCGGTATTGTAGAAACTGTTGTAAAAAAAATGGTGGAACTGGGTGAAAGACGTGAAGATATTATTGCTTGTATTGGACCCACGATTCATCAGCCTTTTTATGAGGTGCAGGATGACTTTATTACCCAGCTAGAAACGATGAGTGACTTTGCGGTCAATGATTTTTTATTGGAAAAAGAAGGCGGTGTCTATTTTGATTTGCCTGCATATTTACAGGAACAATGTCAGCGTAGCGATATAAAATCTGAGAGCTTGGGCTTAGATACTTATGCGCTCGAAGATGAATTTTTTAGTTATCGTCGTAATACACATCGTGACCTTAATGATTACGGACGACAGATTTCAGTGATAGGTTTGGAGTAACATGTGAGAAATACGCCACAAGCATCAAAAATAGTTGAATTTTGGTTTACGCCACCCATGAGCGATCACTGGTTTTCTTCAACACCCGATATAGATTATCAAATTTTTAACATTTACGAAACATTATGGAAGAAAGCCCAGCAGGGTGAGTTAGACAGATGGAAAAATGATGCCACTGGTTGCCTTGCGCTTTGTATATTATTAGATCAATTTCCTTTAAATATGTTTCGTGGTACTGCGAAAAGCTTTAGCACTGAGCAACAAGCCGTAACAATCAGTAAACATGCGATTGAAAGAAAGTTTGATAAAGAAATAGAGGAAGAGAAGGCCGCTTTTTTATATATGCCTTTGATGCACAGTGAGAATTTGCAAGATCAAGAACTTTGCGTACAATCCTTCGCTCAAACAAGTCTTGAAGGTAATCTTCGCTTTGCCAAGCACCATCAAGATTTAATTAAAGAATTTGGTCGTTTCCCGCATAGAAATACTATGTTAGGACGAGAAAATACGCCTGCTGAAATTGATTATTTACAATCTGATAGAGCCTTTACAGGATAAGCCTTTTATGAACTTAGAGACTTTTTTAAACACCGTTGAAACTGATATTGAATCATTGGAATTCAATGATTTAATGGGTGTTATTGAAACTAATTACAATTTTACTCCTACTCAGTTTACAAATGGAGAGTTGTTAAATAAAGCAGGTCAAAATGATGGTTCATGTAAGCTGTTTTCATTTGCTAAAGCATATCAATTAACCGAACAACAAACCCTGGCATGTTTTGGTACTTATTATCGTGATGACGTTTTAAAGCACCCTGATGAAGATAATCATCAGAATATCCGTAATTTTATGAAGACAGGTTGGGCAGGTATTCAATTTGATGCTGATGCTTTGTTAATAAAACCAGCCTAAATGAATATGTTGTTGCCAAGAATTTACATTTCCGCTGCACATAAATCCTCAGGGAAAACGACGCTTTCAATTGGCTTGTGCGCGGCGCTTCATCAAAAAGGATTTACTGTACAGCCCTTTAAAAAAGGTCCTGACTATATAGATCCTCTCTGGCTATCGCGAGCGAGCGAGCGAGCTTGTCACAACCTCGATTTTAATACCATGTCAGATGATGAGATTTTGCATACGCTAAGTCGTTACGGGCAGGGTGCGGATATCAGTATTATTGAGGGAAATAAAGGGCTTTATGATGGTGTCGCCTTGGATGGATCCGACAGTAATGCGGCAGTTGCTAAGCTAACACAAAGCCCCGTTATTTTGGTTATTGATACACGTGGTATTACCCGTGGCGTTGCACCTTTATTAAAGGGCTATCAAGATTTTGATAGAAACGTCAATGTCGCAGGGGTCATTTATAACTTATCCGGTGGAGGACGCCACGAAGAAAAGTTACGTGCAGTCACTGAGGAGTATACCGATATTCCTGTCTTGGGCGTGGTTAAAAAGAATGCCTTACTAGAAATTGATGAGCGTCACTTGGGCTTAATGCCGAGCAATGAATCCAAAGAAGCAGAAAAAAAGATTACTGATATTGCTAATATTGTAGCCGATTCAGTTGATTTAGAGGCTTTACTCGCGATAGCTAAAAAAGCTCCAATCCTTGAAACCCAATTCCCCGTTACTCCAGAAATTAAAATAAATGGCAATAATGAGGTAAAGCTACGCATAGGCATTTGTGAAGACCCAGCATTTGGTTTTTATTATGAAGGCGATAAGCAAGCCTTGCGAGATGCGGGGGCGGAGTTAATCTCAATTAATACACTTGAAGACGAAAAGCTCCCTGAAAATCTTGATGGTTTGTTTATTGGTGGCG
>JAZGFW010000187.1:0-4257 GCA_036479895.1 Cocleimonas sp.
CATCTGGTGTCATCGTGTGAAGAGACAATGCATGAATAGTATTAAGCTCATCGGCAAGTGCCTTGTTAAGCATACGGTGACGTGCAATCAACATTTTACCTTCAAAGGCTTGGCTAACTGCTACCACCTTAAAATGAGATTCTGTAGCTGGACCACTATGCATATGGCTTTCATTAAAAATATCGAGCACTTCAGGTTGTAATAGCTCAGTGAGCTTTGTTTCTATTGTATCTTGTATCGCCATTATGATTACCCAATATAATTAGCTATTCAATATAGGGACTTTTTGTTTTATTGCAAGTCACGAAACGTAGCTAATTGGTGATGTGTTACCAAGGATAATACTGCCATCAATATCAAAAAACTTCCCTGTATCTGTAATGTCACAACCATCAAGGATTTTACATATCTTCTTAACAGACTCTTCAACAGAAATCTCACCGTGTGGTCCACCCATATCAGTACGAACCCAACCAGGATGAAGGATTAAAGCAGTAATATCTAAGTGGCGTAAGTCATGCGCCGCACTAACCATAACAGCATTTAGTGCTGCTTTGGTTGCACGATAGGCATAAGCGCCTCCCGAACCATTATCATCCATACTTCCCATTTTGCTACTCATGCTGGCGATAATTTTTTTATCACTTATCGCAACATTCTCAACAAAATGCTCCATCATTTTCATCGGGGCAATCAAATTAACGGCAACGGCTTCTTCCCATGCATTATCGTCAGCTTTACCAAATTCTGAAGCACCAAGTGCATGAACCCCAGCATTATTAATCAGCATATCAATAGGTTTTCCTTTTAATGCTTTTTTAAGGGCTTCCATTTGATTATCTTTCGTAACATCTAGATTATGCACCGTTAACTTTTTTTTGTTTTTATCTCCTAGCTTATTTAAGTCCTTGGCTTTTTTAGCATTACGACAACAGGCATGCACATCCCAATTTTCTTTTAAGTATTGCTTACAAAGTTCTAGACCGATTCCGCGATTAGCACCTGTGATGAGTAGTGTTGGCATAATGGCTCCTGTTAAAAACAAATAGTGTGACACCTCAGAATAACTCAGCTGGAAGAGTATAAACCAGAGGTCTTAGTGTCTAAAATTTATGAAATGATGTCGCTATATCTAACCCAATAAAATAGAAAGCAAACGATTATTATAAAATATGCGCTGCCAATATATTTAATGCGCCGACTCATTTCTAAAGAATCCGCAAAAATATGGCTAAACAATAATAAAGGTAGCGCATAACCTGAGATGATAAAAGGCAGAAAGAAAAAAGTGGATGCACTTGGAACTAAAGGTGCATACCAAAGCTTAAGGTCTATTTTGTATAAAACAATTAGCAATAAAAATCCAAATAGAAAAGCTATTGTGCTGTTTAATTTAGAAATATAGGGTTTTTTAAAGAAGAAATTATCCCAATAAAGATAATGCTGTCTAGCAAGGTATCCTAGTAAAGATAGGCTAACAACGACGGGTAATAAACGATCGAAAAAATAGTTATCCTTATTTTCTGAATAAATATGTAAGTAAGAAAAAAACATCATACAAACAGGAATAAATATAAAAAGCACGGCGCTTAATTTATTCGGGTAAGGAAATGGGTTCATTTTCATAGTTTGTGATAGTGTCAGCTATAGAGCATCTGTATAATTAAATCCAATTAGCTAACGATAACCTTTAGATGGATATTTTAAAAGTAAAAATGACTGAGTACAGCCATGGCTCAGGCTGTGGTTGTAAAATCTCCCCCGCTGTTTTAGATGTCATGTTGAAAAGCCAGATACCTGCCTTTGTAGATGAATCATTGCTGGTAGGTAACAGTACCCGCGATGATGCGGCTGTTTATGATATAGGCAATGGAACTGCCATTATCAGCACCACTGATTTTTTTATGCCTATAGTTGATGACCCTTTTACCTTTGGTAGAATTGCGGCAACCAATGCAATTAGCGATATTTATGCCATGGGTGGTAAACCTATTATGGCAATCGCAATTTTTGGTTGGCCTTTAGATAAACTACCCGCAGAAGTAGGGCAACAAGTTATAGAAGGGGGTAGGCAAGCTTGTAAAGATGCCGGTATGTCACTAGCAGGTGGTCATAGTATTGATGCACCAGAACCTATTTTTGGTCTTGCTGTTACCGGTACGGTTGCTACCAACCAAGTTAAACAAAATTCAACGGCCAAAGCGGGTAATAAACTTTATCTTACTAAACCCTTAGGCGTAGGAATACTATCAACAGCGCAAAAGAAAAAACTAATTAAAGAGGAGCACGCATATATTGCACCGGATACCATGTGCATACTCAATGATATTGGTGAAAAGCTTGCTCAGCTTGATTGCGTTACTGCCATGACAGATGTGACTGGTTTTGGCTTAGGTGGACATTTACGTGAGGTTTGCGAGGGAAGCGGATTAAAATCTACCATTTATTTCAATGACTTACCTATATTGCCTCATGTAATAGAATACTTGGAGAAAGGATGTTCACCGGGTGGTGCGGAACGTAATTTTGAAAGTTATGGTCATTGTTTAAGTACTATGAATGCGCAACAACAATCAATTATTTGTGATCCACAAACTAGCGGTGGCTTATTGGTAGCAGTGGATAAAGCAGGGGAGAGTGATTTCTTGGCGTTAACCAAGGAAGCAGGTTTGGATCTACAAGCTATTGGTGTGTTAACAGATGATCTAAAAGATAATAAACAGGACGCTTTGATAACAATACAGTGATAATGGAATGACAGATCTTAAATTAGAAGGCTTACCAGAAGGCGAATATCCTCAAAGAGATGATTATGCTTCATTATTTCTTAATGACGTGCCGATGCTAGATGTACGTGCACCTGTAGAATTTGAGCAAGGCGCTTTTCCCTATAGCATCAATATTCCTCTAATGACGGATGAAGAGCGTGAAGCTGTAGGCATTCGTTATAAAGAGCAGGGGCAAGATGCTGCGATACTCTTAGGTGCAGAGTTAGTTACAGAAGATGAACAGATAAAACGAAAGAAACAATGGGCAGCGTTTTTTAAAGAGAATAAAGATGGGGCTTTATATTGTTTTCGTGGTGGCTTGCGTTCACAGATATCACAGCAATGGATTGTTGATGAAACGGGTATTGATAACCCGCGTATAAAAGGTGGCTACAAAGCATTACGCCGTTTTCTCATAGAAAGTACAGAGCGTATTGCTAAAGAAATACCTATCGTAGTACTAGGTGGTCGAACAGGTTCGGGTAAAACCCGTGTACTAAAACAACTCAATAACAGTATTGATTTAGAGGGTTTGGCAAACCATCGTGGTTCTGCCTTTGGCCCAACCGCAACGCCTCAACCCACACAAATCAATTTTGAAAATTCACTGGCAATTGAACTCCTTAAAAAAGAAGCACAAGGTGTTAAATTTTTAGTAATTGAAGATGAAGCACGAAATGTCGGCTCATTAGGTGTGCCACAAGCTTTATATGATGCAATGCAACAAGCCCCCATTGTGAAACTAAATATTTCACAATCAACAAGAAACCAGATCAGCATAGAGGAGTATATTGTTGATACACAAAATCATTTTGATGATGTGTATGGTACAGAAAAAGGTGCTATTAAGTTATCTGAGCATCTTATGAATAGTTTGAGTAAAATTCAAAAAAGACTGGGTGGAGTACGTTACAAAGAAGCTGAAAATCAGATGAAACTAGCTATTGAGCAGCGCTTAAGTAACAACTCACTTGAAGGTTTTAGACCTTTAGTAAATAGTTTATTAGTCGATTATTACGACCCCATGTATGACTATCAAATCGACAAAAAGAAACATCGTATTATTTTTGAAGATTCGATGGATGAAACCTTATCTTTCTTAAATGGTTATATCCCACAATAGTTATAAAATTAATATGATAGACACACTTTCTGTAGTAATTAAAGTAAGAGACAAAGACAAGGGATATTAAATGAACCTTCGTGGCATTAGCCTGATTAGTAGTTAAGGGGCTTTTAATATAATACTCTATTTAACATAATATATATTAATCGGTAACTCGTTCTCGTAAGTAGTTGATTTAATAGGGGGTGATAAAAGCACTGTTGCAATAACTGCGGTCGTTGCGGTGGCTCTTAACGCCTTTGCGATGCCCTCCCAGACCTTCTTAGTTTTACGAATTTTAGCGCGTTCCGCGTGAATATCTGCCAGTACAATTTCAGGATTAATGCCTAAAAGTTCAGCCACTTTTATAGCGGTTTCATCATC
>JAZGFW010000188.1:0-7480 GCA_036479895.1 Cocleimonas sp.
GCACGAATGCGTTTATCGGTGTTTTTCAGGGCGGCGTGTACTAAGCGCGTATAAGAAGCTTTTTCAGGATCACTTGCTTCATCTTCTGACAAGCTCAGCTCTGCCTGCGGAAATAACCATTTTAATAAATCATACTGGCGAAGCTGTTCGAGTGTTTTTTGAGCTTGCCCACCATGAAATAGCTTTAAAGTCTCATCAAATAAACGCGCAGGTGCAATATTACCCAATAAGTCAGAAAGCTCGCTCATCGGCGCTTCTGATGCTGGGTCGATGGTTAAGTTAAGTTTTGCTGAAAAACGCACCGCGCGAAGCATACGTACAGGATCTTCTCGATAGCGCGTTACAGGATCACCAATCATTTTCAACTGGCGCTTTTTAAGGTCATCCATTGCATCGACAAAATCAAGAATCTCGCCCGTGTCTAAATCATAAAACAATGCATTAATACTAAAGTCACGTCGGCGCGCATCTTCTTCAACCGTGCCATAAACATTGTCATTTATAATACGCCCGTGATCACCCACCTGCCCTTTGTCGCTATCATCATGGGGCGCACGAAACGTTGCGACCTCATAATACTCACGCCCGAAATGAACATGCGCTAATCGAAAGCGACGACCTATAATTCGGGTAGATGGGAGAACCTGCTTAATCTGTTCTGGAGTAGCACTGGTCGCAATATCAAAATCTTTAGGATGCTTACCTAACAATAAGTCACGAACACCACCACCCACTAAATACGCCTCATAACCCGCTTTGGCTAAAGCTTGTAAAATAGAACGTGCTTTTTTGTCGATTTCTCGGGGGTTAAGACCATGCTCGGTGGCAGGTACGCGTACAGCTTGACTCATTCGGGGAGGTTGATCCTGACAGTTTAGAAAGGCGCTAGCTTAACATAAGATAGGCTCTTTTATCGACCTGCAAAAATTCTTATAAAATCAGCCCTTTGTATCTTTAAAATTACTTTTAGTCTTTACAAATATCCAAATATTGAGCAACCACTTTATCCATCCCTTGCTCAATAGATTCAATCGTCAACGCATGACCAATAGAAACTTCTAAAATATTTTCTATAGTTAAGAATTCTTTCAGATTCGATAAATCTAAATCATGCCCCGCATTTACGCCTATTCCTAATGCTTGAGCTTGGTGTGTTGCTTGTTTATATTGAGAGAAGCTCTCCTCATGGTTTGCTGTACCATAAGTACTGGCAAAGGCTTCGGTATAAAGCTCAATACGCTGTGCTTTAGTTTTGGGTACTTGTTTAACTTGTGCCACATCAGGGTCTAAAAAGATTGCACTACGGATATTATCTGCATTTAAAGACTCACAAATATCCCGTAAAAAATTACTTTCTTTACTCAAATCCCATCCATGATCTGATGTTAGTTGATCGGGACTATCTGGTACAAGGGTGCATTGCGTGGGTTTTAACTCATGCACTAATGCTAAAAAATTATCCGAAGGATAGCCTTCTATATTAAATTCAATATTTCCTTTATTTGCCAAAAGATCAGATAAATCATATGCGTCTTGGCGAGTAATATGACGCTCATCCTCTCGTGGGTGAATGGTTATACCTTGCACACCCAGAGCAATAAACTTTTCTGCAAATTCAACAACATTAGGATAGTCCCGCCCTCGGGAGTTTCTTAGCAAGGCTATTTTGTTAAGATTTACACTAAGAACTGTCATAGTTTTTCTCCTGCTATACTCCAATTAGGTCGGTAATACAGCCACCCAGGCGCTTTATGCCTTCCTCAATCGCCACTTCATCCACTGTCACATAACTTAGGCGCAATGTATTTTTCGGGGCATCATCACCCACATAAAATGGCTTCCCCGGCACAAAGGCTACTTTTTTCTCAATCGCTTTATCAAATAAGTCCATAGATGATATTTTTTCAGGCAAAGTCACCCATAAAAACATACCGCCTTCTGATTCGGCGATACTTACATCTTTAGGGAAATATTGTTCAATTGCATCGACCATCGCTTCTTTTTGTTTGCTGTAGAATTGAATAATCTTTTCAATATGATCATCCATCGCATTGTCTTGCAGATATTGAACAATAACCCGCTGTGAAAAGTAGTTGGTATGTAGGTCAGCCGCCTGCTTTGCGATAACCAAGGGCTTCATTAACCAATCAGGCGCTACTATCCAGCCAAGCCTAAATGATGGGGTGATGATTTTTGAGAATGAGCCCAGCAATAAAGTTTGTTCCGGCAATAAGGTCATAAAATTGGTTTTTTCTTCACCTATAAAACGCAACTCGCCATAAGGATCATCTTGAATCAACAAGGTATCAAAATTTGAAATCACTTTTGCGACCGCCTCTCTATTAGTTTGAGAATAGGAAATCCCTGTCGGGTTTTGAAAGTTCGGCACGGTATAAATCAACTTGGGTTGATGTGCTCCTAAAGCCTGCTCTAGTACATTAATATCCACCCCTTGATTATTGACAGGAACGGTGAGCATGGTTGGCTGATATAAGGAAAACGCCTGAATTGCCCCGAGATAACCAGGATTTTCAATCACGATCGAATCACCTTCATCCAGCAATACCTTACCCAATAAATCCAACGCTTGCTGTGAACCGTTGGTGATTAAAATATTCTCTGACGATATATCTAACCCCTGCTTATCGTGATAGCGCTTAGCAATCCACGCTCTTAGCTGATCATCACCTTCGCTATTAGCATACTGTAACGCCTGTTTACCATTGCCAGCTTCATTGCTTTTTAAAACTTTATTACTCGCCTCCTCTAGCGCTTTAAGGGGAAATAAGTCAGCATTGGGTAAACCACCCGCAAATGAAATTACATCAGGCTGGTTAGATACTTTTAATATTCGCCTGATAAATGATTCAGGGACATTTTTAATCCTCTTTGACAGTAAGTTTTGCATTGATAATCCTTTCATTACTTTACTTTTGTGTACTAGCGTTATTTCTTAGAACAAATATCACCAAGCCTAGTAAAATTAATCCCGATGACACCAACTTTATTGCGGTCAACGCTTCATTGAAAATAACAGCTGAACCCATAAATCCAAAGATAGGAACTAATAATGAGATAGGTGCTACCGTTGAAATTGGGTATTTTTTCAATAAGTTATTCCACACCCAGTACGCGAACAAAGTGGTTATATAAACCTGAAATAAGATCGAGAAAATAGCCCATGAATCTATACGGCTTAATGCAGAATGTAGTGAAAATTGACTGTCGCTTAAAAACGCCAACAATAATAACGGGATTGGTGAGAACAAGCTTGACCACGCCATAAATGAAAAAACATTTTTGGGTGATAGTTTCTTAATCATCACGTTACTTAAACCCATCGAAAACGCACCTACGATGACCAAAAATAGAGCAAACAAATCAGAAGATTTCTCGTTTGATAAAATTAAAATCACCAAACCAGAAAGTGAAATCAGCATGGCCACCACTTGATAGGTATTGAGCTTTTCAGAAAAGAAAAAATAACCAAAAATAATGGTGAAGTAAGCACTCATCTGTAATAACAAAGAAGCAACACCTGGAGTTGCCCCAAGGCGTATCCCAAGATTTACCATCCCCCATAAACCTACGCCAAACAGCAAACCATATACGGCAATCCAGATAAATTTTATATCAGGCTTGGGGAGAAAGAACACTAACGGAATTGCGGTGAGTAAAAACCTTAAAGAGGCTAACAAAAAAGGATCCATTGTCCCCAAGCCTAACTTTATAACGGAGAAGTTAATCCCCCAGATAAAGGTAACTAAAAGTGCTAATAAGCCATCTTGTTTAGACATTCAGCTCACCTTTAAAAACTGTCACTGCTTGGCCTGAGATCGCCACCCGATCACCTAATACTTCGACGTCTAAAGCACCACCCCGTTGGGATAGTTGGCGCGCTTTCATTTTTGTTTTTGATAAACGTTCAGCCCAAAATGGCGTCAGTGAACAATGGGTTGAACCCGTCACAGGATCTTCATCAATACCTACATTGGGGCCGAATACACGTGATACAAAGTCGTAACTTTTTTGTTCATCAGCTTTGGCAGTCACCGTAATGCACCTAACTGGAATCATCGCTATTTGCTGAATAACAGGACTTAAATCGGTAACGGTTTTCTCATCAGCCACTTCAACTAATAAATCCAAACCACCTTCATAGACATTAATAACTTCACAACCTAATGCCATTGCTAACCCCACAGGCTCTTTGCATGGAGTAATGCGATCTGTAGGAAAGTTCATGGTTAACAGAGCTTCCCCCATAACTTCAGCCCATGTAACTTCTAGGCAACCACTTAATGTGTCAAATAAGGCCGTTTGATTTATATCCAATAAACCCTCCGTCCACAGAATATGAGAGGTGGCTAGCGTGGCGTGACCGCATAATTCAACTTCTGTTGTGGGCGTAAACCAGCGCAATGAAAAAGTGTTATCTGTTTTGGCTTGCACAAAGGCCGTTTCAGCTAAATTCATTTCACTGGCTAGGCTTTGCATCCATACCTCATCCGCTTCAACATTGATTGGCAGAATACAAACACCGGCAGGGTTGCCTTTAAACTTCTCAGTGGTAAACGCATCTACTTGGTAGATCTTCATCTTATTTCCTTTTTAGGCTCAGGGTCATATTCTATCTGGGTCTATGACGGTTCTATCAGAGTCAAGACTCCCTGTATTCACTGTTCCCATCGGCTCAAACATCATAATATGTGCCTCTTCATCCGCAATAGGCAAATGCTCCACACCCTTAGGTACGATATAAAACTCACCTTCATCCAGCTCAATAACGCTATCTCGCAGTTTTATCGTGAGATGACCTTTAATTACTATGAAAAACTCATCCTCATGTTCATGACTGTGCCACACGAATTCACCTTTAAGTTTGGCAAGCTTAATATGTTGATTATTTAACTCACCTACTATCTTTGGATCCCAGTGCTTATTGATAAGTGAAAACTTTTCTACCAAATTTACTTTATTCATACTTTCTCCTTATTAGCGATTATAATCCCAAGAATACTAAGGCCACTTCTCAAAACCTACTTGAAAAGCTTCATTAAACAAAAATACTGCGAATAACAACAGTAACCCAAAAGCTAAATAAGAAAAATTATCCTTTAACAACCTTGTACCGAGCTTGCCTATCAAAATATAAACCACAAACATAAAGCTTGAAACCAGCACCATGCTTACCCCAAAAACTAAAGCATTAGTGATGGTGCTTTGACTAAGCTGATTGGCAATGGCAGCACCGGATGGGAATAACAGCCATATTTTAGGGGATAGCAACATAATCATCGCCAAGTTAACAAAGCCCAGTTCAAAAGCGCTATTTGCCTGTTTGCTTTTTAAAGTCTTGTAGGCGAGATAGCTAATATACAAACCGCCTAAAATATAAAATACTAAACCAACCTGTGAGAAATACTTAGAAACCTGATCAATAAATAAAACGCTCACGATTGCCTGACTAAACTGTACTGTAATATTGACAGGAAAAAACACCCTAAAATGAAATCGAAGAATCTCTGGGTAACTTAGTCTTCTCGTTGCTTCCATAACGGAGATCCATACCGGGCCGGGAGTAATATAAAATATCCCCCAAAATAATATGACTTTGTACAAAACTCCCATATCCATAACGCTTCACCTTTAGAATTTATAGCTTGCGTGAAACTATAGGCTTATGTCATATTTAAATACAGATTCAAATAAGCAATTATCAAGCAGTACAGTTTTTAAATTATAGAACTGTACTGCTATTTTTAAAGGGAATTGTATGCCAACACTCTACCAACAAGTTGCCGACCACATTAGCGACCAAATCCGTACAGGACTATTGAAGTCAGGAGAGAAAGTCCCTTCTGTGCGCCAATGTTCTGCTGAGATGGGTTTGAGTGTTTCTACGGTGATTCGAGGCTACGAATTACTGCAAGACCAAATGATGATTGAACCTCGCCCACAGTCAGGGTTTTATGTACGCACTCAGTTTGAGTTGGGTGAACCACCAAAAATCAGCCAACCCGATACGAAGCCTTCTGAAGTTAATTTAGATGAATTGGCAGTACGCTTACTACAAACCACCCAAGACAAGGAGGTTATTCAACTGGGTACAGCGCCACCAAACACGAATGTGCCTTCAGTTAAGTTAATCAACCGAATTATGACTAAGGTGATTAAAGAAGATGACGGCATTGCAGACTATGACCCGCCACCAGGGAATCAAAATTTGCGCCGTCAAATTGCACGGCGAATGTTAAATGCAGGGGTCAATATCAGCCCTGATGATATTGTAATTACCACAGGTTGCCAAGAGGCAATGACTCTGTGCTTGCGTGCTGTAACCAAACCCGGTGATACGGTATTAACTGAATCCCCCAGTTATTTTGGCACGCTTAAGGCGATTGAGACACTGGGTTTAAAAGCCTTAGAAATCCCCACTGATGCGAAAGATGGTATGAGCTTACCTGCGCTAGAGTTGGCCATTCGGGAATGGAAAGTCAGCGCCTGTGTTTTAACGCCTAACTTTAGCAACCCGCTGGGTTACTGCATGAGCGATGAAAACAAGCTCAAATTACGCAGCATTTTTAAACAAGCCAATATACCGATTATAGAAGATGATATTTATGCCGAGCTAGGTTATAGCGCGCAACGACCCAAAGCGATTAAGGCGTTTGATGAAGTCGGTGATGATAGCAATGTGCTTTTATGTTCATCGCTATCCAAGTCTCTATCACCCGGCTTGCGCATCGGTTGGGCAATACCCGGAAAGTACTTAAACCCCGTCATTCAGCTAAAAATAAGCAATAGCATGGCGGGCGCTACTCTACCCGCACTTACAGCTGCACGCTATCTTGAGATGGGAATTTTTGATCGACATCTTCGCCAAATGCGTCGCTACTATAAAGAACAACGAGATTACTTTTTGCACTTAGCCAGCGAGCATTTGCCAAAAAATATTCGGCTCACTCACCCACAAGGCGGTTATGTAATTTGGCTAGAATTAGATGAAAGTGTGGATAGCATGAAGCTTTACGAAGAAGCCTTTAGCAAGAAAGTAAGCATTGCCCCTGGCCCATTGTTTTCGGCTTCGGGGCAATATAAGAACTATATTCGGATTAACTTTGGTAAAGCGAGTAAAGCTGAATTGGAAAAAGCTATGATAGTGTTGGGTTTATTGCTTTCTTAAGAAAACTCCACTCACTTAACACCTGTTCTAAATTTTACTTCAAAGCTATGTGAACCACTGCATACATCAGGAAAGATGCCTGTCATGGCAATTTTCACCTTAGAAACATTGGCATTAAAACCCTCTGCATCAAAAGGAGGATTCGTCGTATCCACACCATTTATAGTATAGTTTACAACACCTAAGTTCATACCACTGGTATTAGTCGCATTGATTAAATAAGGCTTTTTACATTGCCCTATGTTTGCCACACAGGTTTTCATATTTGCTGGAATAGAATCTTGTAAGAGAGTG
>JAZGFW010000189.1:0-13384 GCA_036479895.1 Cocleimonas sp.
ATGGCTGAAACAGGCTGTGATGCTTTAGGGTTAGACTGGACACAAGATATTAGCCAAGCACGTGAGCGTGTAGGTGATAAGGTTGCGCTACAAGGTAATATGGATCCTTCTGTGCTATATGGCTCAGCTGAAGTGGTACGAGCAGAAGCGAAAAAAGTTTTGGATGGATTTGGTAAAGGAGCAGGTCATGTCTTTAACCTAGGTCACGGTATTCATCAACATGTTGATCCTGATAATGTGTCTGTGCTGGTTGATGCGGTGCATGAGTTTGGTCAGCAAGACTAATTTGCAAATACTCTTTTAATTACCTCCTTGTAACTGTTGCAAGCGTTGCTGTTCTCTTTGACGAGCCAGTTCACGTCTTTCTTCATTTTGTTGGCGTTGCTCTGCTTCACGGCGTAAACGCTCTAACTGTCGTACTTTGGTAGCTTCGTTAGCTCCTAACATAGCTTCCATCTGGCGCTTTTCAAGTAGTTCATCGCGGTGCTCTTCCATATAAGCACTAATTTCTTTTTCGGTAGGTATCTGTTCTGCTGTTAGTGCCTCAGTAATGGTGTCTACAGTGTATTGGTCGGGTGGCATACCCGTTTCAGCATCAAGCTCTACATTAATTAAACCGCTGGGAGCAAATAACGGTAATGGTTTAGTACCTTTTAGCGCGGTTTTCATAAAATCAATCCATAAGGGTAAGGCTGCCCCTGCTGCTGTTTCTCTACGACCTAAAGGCTTTATTCGGTCAAAGCCAACCCATACAGTTGTCACATTATTAGGTGTAAAGCCACAAAACCATGCATCTTTTTGGTCATCGGTTGTACCTGTCTTTCCTGCAAGGTCATGGCGGCTTAATATAGCACTGGCACGAGCAGCAGTACCTATTTGAGTAACGCTACGTAACATACTGTTAATTTGGTAATTTACGTAAGGTTTCATTATGCGTTTAGCAGGGTTTTTCATACTGTTTTTGAGTAGCTCACTATCAGGTTTACAGTTACTCGCACAGACAGCCACAGGATCAGCTGAATAAATTTCTTCACCATTTCTATCAACGATTTTACGTATGAAGTAGCTATCAACTTTAAACCCACCATTAGCAAAGCTCGAATAAGCTGTTGCCATTTCTAAAGGTGTTGCTGAACCTGTTCCAAGAGAGAGTGTTAAATCAGCGGGTAAATCTTTTTTCTTAAAGCCAAACTTTTTTGCGTAAGCTAAAGTATGGTTCAGACCAATTTCTTGTAATAAACGAATTGAAACTAAATTTTTAGATTTTGCTAAAGCCGTTCTTAAGCGCATAGAACCACTGTAGTTATGGCCATAGTTTTCTGGTTTCCAATTATTCTTGTTATTTTGTAACTCAATAGGTTCATCTAAAACAGTTGTGGCAGGGGAATATCCTTTGGCAAGTGCAGCAGCATAAACAAAGGGTTTAAAGCTAGAGCCAGGTTGTCTTTTTGCCTGAGTCGCACGATTAAATTTACTCAGGTTATAATCAAATCCACCCGCAATGGCTTCGATAGCACCATTGTCAGGATTCATAGAAACTAAAGCCCCGGATACTTTGGGTAGTTGAGTGAGTTGCCAGTTTTCTTTTTTGTCTTTTTGGAGTCGAACAATATCACCGACTTTTAAAACATCACTTACCTTTTTTGGTTTTCCCCCTCGTTTATTCTCAGTAATATAAGATCTAGCCCAAGTCAATTTTTTGAGTGATAAGGTGATGGAGGTATCTTGCTTGTATACCTCTAGTGTTGCTTCTTTTTTACTACTTTTTATCACTACAGCAGGGTATAGATCAGCATAAATACGGTAGCTTTTAAGCTTTTTCTGTCGTTCTTTTTTTGTTTGAAACTCTGCTAATTCAATTTGGTCTTCCGCACCTCTGTAACCATGACGACGGGTATATTTTAAAAGATGCTTTCTAAGCAATGTAATCGCATTATTTTGAGCTTTACTATCGAGTGTTGTATATATTTTTAAACCTAATTTATAAATATTGGCTTCGCCAAAGCGTTTAATCGCATCTGTGCGTACCATTTCTGCCATATAAGGTGCATAAGTTTGAGTTTCTACGGTGTGTACTTCAGCGCTTAGCGACTCTTTTAGAGCCGTTTGATATTGTTTATTTGAAATATAATTGAGCTCAAACATCCTTTGTAATATGTAATCTCGACGTTTCTTGGCTCGTTTAGGGTTTCTAATAGGGTTATAGGCAGAAGGCGCTTTAGGTAGACCAGCAATCATGGCACTTTGAGCAAGACTTAAATCTTCGACCTTTTTGCCATAATAAATTTCAGCGGCAGAACCTACACCGTAAGAGCGTTTCCCTAAGAAAATTTTATTAAGGTAAAGCTCTAGAATTTCACCCTTACTTAGTTCTTCTTCTATTTTTAAAGCCAATAGGGCTTCTTTTAGTTTCCGACTTAGGCTTCTTTCATTGGTTAAATAAAAATTACGTGCGACTTGCATGGTGATTGTACTAGCACCCTGAGTTACCTTGCGTTTTTTGAGTACGCTTACAATGGCACGTACAATACCGCGATAATCAATACCTTTGTGTTGGTAATATCTGGCATCTTCAATAGCGACAAAGGCATTTTTTAGATTATCAGGTACATCATCGATTTTAACAGGGCGTCGCCTGTGTTGTCCAAACTCAGCTATTAGCTGATCGTCAGCACTGTATACACGTAGTGGAAGTTGTAATTGTGTGTTTTTTAATTCACTTACAGAAGGTAGTTGGGGGCTGTAATAAAAGTACATGAGTGCAACTGCAATGATACCGATAAAAAAAAGCATCACTAAGGGAGCAAAAATAAAGCGATTAAAATTTCTTAAAATAAACATGTTTATATCTGTTGATAACCCTAGCTAGTAGCTTAAACTGATTAGTTGTTTTTATTATTGTAACGGCATAATTCATGCGCGAATGAGACTGTTCTATTATACGGAAGCATCAGACAAAGTCGAAGAAGAACCGTTCAAAATTAAAATTAAATGACCGCTCGTCCAAAGTTTGAGCCATTAAGGGGAAAGAAGGTAGACTATTTCCGATGAGGACGCTAGTATTATCCATAGTAACTAAAAGGTGAAGCGCGCATCTATGTGATGCTTCATATAAAAATAACAATAAATAGGACTAAATTCTGTGTTTTCCTTATCAAGTAAAAAAGGCAATTTGCTAGGCATTGATATAAGTTCATCAGCTGTAAAGTTGATTGAGCTATCACGTAGTAAAGGTGATAACTATCGTGTTGATAGTTATGCTGTAACTTCATTAGCCGAAGGTGTAACAAGTGAGCGTGATATTAATCAGGCCGAGGAAGTTGGCGAAGCTATTAAGCAAGTGGTTAAAAAGAGTCGTACTAAGAGTCGACGCTGTGCTTTAGGTATTCCTTCTTCTCAAGCGATTAACAAGATTATTACGATACCTGCATCTATTCCAGCTTCTGAGATGGAAGCGCAAGTATCACTTGAAGCTGAGCAATATATTCCTTATCCGATGGATGAAGTTAATTTCGACTTTGAAGTATTAGGCCCTTCGGCAACATCCTCTGAAATGGTTGATGTTTTGATTGCGGGAACACGTACAGAAAATGTTGAAGTACGACTCGCCGCTGCTGAAATGGCTGGACTTGAAGTTGAAGTTATAGACCTTGAGTCACATGCAGTAGAACTTCTATTTAAAACCATGATTGATGATCTCGAAAAGCATGAAGTGTTGGCTACGGTTGACTTTGGTGCATCAATGACTGGTATCAACGTATTTGAAAACGGTAAAGTTGTCTTCTCTCGAGAGCAAGTATTTGGTGGTAAGCAACTTACACAAGAAATTTCTCAGCGTTATGGCCTAACTTACGCAGAAGCAGGTTTTGCTAAAAAGACAGGTAACTTACCTGAAGGCTATATTCCTGAAGTGTTAGATCCTTTTAGAGAGAATATGGTACGACAGGTACAACGTTTTTTACAGTTTTATTACGCATCTACGCAAAAAGATAAAGTAGATAAAGTGTTATTGTCAGGGGGCTGTGCAAGTCTTCCTGGTATTGATGAGCAGATTCAAGAAGTCATAGGAATTCCAACAGCATTAGCAAATCCGTTTGCAAATGTGGTTTTACATTCAAAAGTAAACCCTGCTCGCTTTACGAGTGATATTCCAGCCATGCTTGTTCCTGCTGGCTTAGCTTTAAGGGGGTTTGAATAATGTCAGGCATTAATTTACTACCATGGCGTGACGCGGCTCGTAAGAAAAGTCAGCAACAATTTGTCATGTCGATCGTCGGTGCTTTAGCCGTTGGAGCCGCTGTAGTAGGTGCAGGTTATACCTATATGGAAGGTCAAATTTCTTATCAGAATGAGCGAAATACCTATATTCAAAAAGAGATAAAACGTCTTGATAAAGTATTAGCTGAGATTAAAACCTTGGATGCAAATCGAAAAGCATTGCTTGATAGAATTGCGGTTATTGAAAGGTTACAGTCTACGCGTCCTGGTATCGTTCATTTGTTTGATGAAATGGTTAATGCCTTACCAAAAGGTTTGTACTTGACTAAATTACAACAGACAAACGATAAGATTAAATTAGAAGGAAAAGCAGAATCAAGCGCACGTGTTTCTAGTTATATGAATCGCTTGAATGCTTCACCTTGGTTGAGTTCATCTGATTTGAATACCATATCAGTTGATTCGAATAATAAAAATAAAAATGGATATAGCAACTTACGTTACTTTAGTTTGAATGTAACGCAGCTATTGAAATCAGGTGAGGATAAGGAGAAAGATAATGGCCATTGATCTACAAGAGTTAAATAGTCTAATTGATGATCCGGCTAACGTATCGTTACCGATTAAAGCAGGCGCTGTAGCAGCAGTATGTGGTTTAGTACTTTTTATGGGATATAAACTCGTTATCGTTGACCAGTTAGCTGCTTTGAAAACAGTAGCAGCTAAAGAGAAAGAACAGCGTACGGTTTATATTAAAAAACAAAAGCGTGCAAACCAATTACCTGCTTTTAAGACGCAACTTGAAGAGATGCAAACCTCTTTTAGTGCTTTAAAAGATCAGTTACCGAGTGATACAGAAATCCCAGGATTGATTCTAGATATTTCTGAGAAGGGTCTGAGTAATGGTTTGGAAATTGATTTATTTGAACCAAAGCCAGAAATACATAAAGAGTTCTTTGCGGAAAAGCCGATAAAGCTTAAAGCGAAAGGAACGTATAATGAATTAGCTGGGTTTGTTAGTGACCTATCAGCATTACCTCGAATAGTAACGATTAATAATATTCATTTAAGCAGTGTTGGTGCCGGTACTAATAAAAAGAAGATAGCACAGGGTAGTCAGAAGCTGGTACTTGATGCAACCATAAAAACGTTTAGATATTTGAATGAAGAAGAGGGTAGCTAAAATGTTATTCACAAATAATAAAAATAAAAATATTCTTGGATCTACTCAAATCTTTATTAAGAAAGGGCCTGTAACATTAAGTCTATGTGCTTCTTTGTTATTACTTTCAGGTTGTAATGAAAGCATTGGTGATTTAGACCAGTTTTTTGCAGAAGAAAGAGCAAAAGCAGCTGCGCCGATTCCTCCCATTCCTGAGGTTAAGCCTTATCTACGATATGCTTACCCTGCACATGAAAAAGATCCATTCAATGCCGCTATGATGGCACCAGAGCCAGGTCAACGTGAAGTAATTGATAATGGTATTAGTGTTGATACTTCACGAGTTCCAGAGTTTTTGGAAGGTTATCCTTTAGATAGTTTAAAAATGGTAGGTACTGTTTTTAAAGATAAGACACTATGGGCACTAGTTAGAATTCCTGATGGTGCTGTTCAAAGTGTTAAAGCAGGTAACTACCTTGGTCAAAACTATGGAAAGATTGTCTCAATTTCAGACGTGAAACTGGAGCTAAAAGAAACTGTATCAAATGGCTTAGGTGGTTATAAAGAAAAAGACACATCGATTGCTTTGAACCAAGACGATTAATCAAAATTAACAATTAAAACTGACGATAAATTAAAAATAAAAAGAAAGTGGGTTATTAAACATGAAAATTATTACACGTACATTACTAGGTTTAAGTTTGCCAGCGTTGCTTTTAGCAACGGGTAGTACTTATGCTGAAGCTCGTTTGCAAAGTGTTGACTCTGCAGTTGCCTCGGGTAAAACGACCTTACGTTTACACTTTGATAGTAAAGTAGGAATGCCTAAAAGCTTTGCTATGAATGGTAGGAAAAGTATTGTACTTGATTTTCCTGGAGCTGACTCTTCAATAATTAAACGTAGCAAAAAGTTTAATTCTAAAACTTTACAAAATGTTAAGTTTGCTAAAGGTGCTAACAAGCTCCGTGTCATGGTTTCATTAAACCAACTCACAAAATATACGACACGAGTACAAGGTAATGATGTTGTTTTAACGTTTGATGACCAGCAACAACATCATCAACAAGCCCGTCAACAACCTCGACTAGCTCAACAACAAGGAGCAGTAGCACACCGACAGGCTACACAGCGACAAGCAGTTGCAGCTAAAAAGCGAATAGCACTTCAACAAAGACGTGCACAAGCACAAAGAAATGAACAGGCTCAAAGAGCGGCTAATGAAGCAAGACGTCGATCAGTAAGCCGTCAAGCGGTTGCTAGCAAGTATGTTTCTCGCCCACCGGCACAAACATCAAGATTCACACCAAGACAACAAAATGTAGTTCATAGACCAGCACAACAGCGTGTAAACAATGCTGGTGGGCGCGTATTAGGTCCTATCGACTTTCAACGTACACAAGCTGGTGGCGGACGTGCTGTCATTAAACTTCCTCACCCATCAACAAAGGTTGAGTCGCATAAGGCTGGAAACGTCGTTGTAATTACCATTAAAGATGTAAGATCACGTAGTGGCAATAAGCGTATCGATGTAACAGATTTTGCAACACCCGCATCTTTCTTAGATGTTACACAAAGTGGTCGTGATGTGAAAATTAGAGTTTTAGCGAATGCGGCATTTAAATATAATGCGGTTAAAGATGGTAACAACTACGTTGTTAACTTCAATAAAGTTAAGCCTAAAGTAACGCATAATCCACTTCAGCTTAAGAAAAAGAATTATTCAGGTAAGAAACTATCGTTAAACTTCCAAGACATTGAAGTACGCTCAGTACTTCAACTACTTGCAGACTTTACAGACAAAAATATCGTAGTGAGTGATACTGTTAAAGGTAATATCACACTACGCTTAAAGGATGTTCCTTGGGATCAGGCATTAGATATTGTGCTTGAAACAAAAGGTCTAGCAATGCGCAGTAACGGTAACGTAATTTGGGTTGCACCAGCAAGCGAATTAGATGCAAAAGAGCAACGTGAAATGCAAGCGTTTAAACGCAAGCAGGCATTAGAGCCATTAGTGACAGAATATATTTCAGTCAACTATGCGAAAGTAGAAGATTTAGCTGGTCTCATTAAATCATCGGCAGGAAAAGATGAAGGTTCGCTTTTGTCTAAAAGAGGCAGTGTTTCATTAGATAAACGTACTAATACACTCTTGGTGCAAGATACAGCAGATCGTGTGAGTGAGATCCGTTCATTAGTGAAAACCTTAGATGTATCGGTAAGACAGGTATCAGTTGAGTCACGCATCGTTATCGCATCGGATGAATTCAGTAAGGACTTAGGTACACGTTTTGGTGTAACGCAGTTTGGTAAGAATTTGTCGACATCAGGTAGCCTAGAGTCAACCTCATCAATGAGTAATGACTTACTAGGTAACTCAGGCAACGTAGCAATACCTTCATTAAATGATCGATTAAATGTGAATATGCCCATCCCAGGTGCAGCTAAAATGGCGTTCTCTATTTTGAGTAAAGACTATTTAATCGACCTTGAACTATCTGCGCTTCAAGCTGAAAACAAAGGCGAGATTGTATCAACGCCACGTGTTGTAACAGCAGATAAAAAGAAAGCTTTGATTGAGCAAGGTGTTGAGATTCCTTACAAAACAGTGAGCTCAAGTGGTACTAAAGTACAGTTTAAGAAAGCTGTCCTAGCATTAGAAGTTACACCGCAGATTACACCTGATGAGCATGTCATCATGGATCTAAAAGTGAGCCAAGATACAGTAGGTGCAATTTATGATGGCGTACCGAGTATCAATACACGCGAAGTAAATACACAGGTACTGGTTGAAAATGGTCAGACCGTTGTATTAGGTGGAGTACATGAAGAGGTTAACTCTAAGAAAACTGATAAAGTTCCATTATTAGGCGATCTACCCGTAGTTGGTAAGTTGTTCCAAAGAACATTCAATCGCGATAATAAACGTGAGCTACTTATCTTTGTAACACCTAAGATATTGAAGTAAAAAGTTCTTCGATTAGAATAAAAAAAGGCCGGAATTTTCCGGCCTTTTTTTATGACAAAACTTTATTACTGATGTTTCTTGATTCCTAGCTACGCAACTGGCATAAACTCATGTATGAATGAAAATATAATACTAGTGGGTTTAATGGGCGCAGGAAAATCAACCATAGGACGAAATATTGCCAAACGTTTAAATAAAGATTTTTATGATTCAGACCGTGTCATAGAAGAACGTACCGGTGTGGATATTTCGACTATATTTGAAATAGAAGGTGAACAAGGTTTTAGAGATCGAGAAGAGCATGTCATAGAAGAACTTTGTAAAATGAAAAATGTAGTTATTGCCACCGGTGGTGGCAGTGTTTTACGTGAACAAAGCCGTAAAAATATCCGCAAGTACGGGCATGTAGTTTATCTGCAAACTAGCGCTGAACTTTTATATTCTCGAATACGTTATGATAAAAGCCGTCCTTTAATGCAAACAAAAAGCCCTTTGGATACCTTAAAACAACTACTTAGTGATAGAGAACCCTACTATCTAGAGCTGGCTGATTCGGTTATAAAAACAGGAAAGCAAAAAGCAGGTGTTATTGTAAAGCGCTTAGAAGAAGCACTTAATAAATCACCTCAAAATAGGCAAGAGACATGAAGGTTTTAGAGGTTGATTTGGGTGATCGTAGTTACCCTATTTATATTGGCGCGGGTATTTTAAGCAATGATAATTTAGTCAAACAGCATGTACAAGGTATCAGCACTGTTACCGTTTCCAATACAACCGTTGCACCCCTTTACCTTGATAAGGTTCACCCTTTAATTAATGACTTTAACAATACAAATATTATTTTGCCTGATGGGGAGCAATACAAAACAGCGCAAACCTTAGACCTCATTTATACCCAAATGCTAGAAGCACATTGTGACAGGAAAACAACTTTGCTAGCACTCGGTGGTGGTGTTGTGGGTGATGTCTCAGGTTTTGCAGCTGCGAGCTATCAGCGAGGTATAAACTTTATTCAAATACCCACCACTTTACTGGCAATGGTAGATTCATCTGTGGGTGGAAAAACGGGGGTTAATCACCCGCTGGGTAAAAATATGATTGGTGCTTTTCATCAGCCCCAATGCGTGATTATTGATACAGAAACACTAAACACGTTGGATGATCGTCAACTGAGTGCAGGCATTGCAGAGATTATTAAGTACGGTTACATCAATGATTTAGAATTTATTGATTGGCTAGATACCAATATGGATAAACTACTTTCACGTGACCCTGAAGCTTTAGCCTATGCAATCCATCGTTCCTGTAAACACAAAGCAGATATTGTTTCTGCCGATGAAAAAGAGGCAGGGCAACGTGCTTTATTAAATCTAGGTCACACCTTTGGTCATGCCATCGAAACAGGCATGGGTTACGGAAACTGGTTACATGGTGAGGCTATCTCAGCAGGCATGGTTATGGCTGCTGAGCTTTCGCAAGCACATGGCTGGGTGAGTGAAAGTGAGGTTCAAGGTATTCGAGCTTTACTAAAAAAAGCTAATCTCCCTGTTGATCCTCCTAAGGAAATTAACGCGGAAAAGTTTTCCTCCTTAATGTCTATCGATAAAAAAGTTCAAGATGGTGTACTGCACTTAGTTTTAATGAAGTCATTGGGCGAGAGTGTAGTAAGTAGCGATTTTGATAAAAATGCATTACAAAAGGTCTTATCGCGTGGTTGAAATAGTATCCAATAAAGCACCATATGCAGCAACTTCCGAGGCGAGCAATGGAAGGCGTGTTGAAGAAACATCACCTACCTATCGCTCAGAGTTTCAGCGTGATCGTGACCGCATTATTCATTCCACAGGATTTCGTCGCCTAGAATATAAAACCCAAGTTTTTGTTAATCATGAAGGTGACTTATATCGCACACGACTGACTCATTCTTTAGAAGTTGCGCAAATTGCGCGTTCAATCTCACGAACCATGCGTTTGGATGAAGACTTAACCGAAGCCATCGCCTTAGCCCATGATATTGGCCACACACCTTTTGGTCATGCGGGGCAGGATGCACTCAATGCCTGCATGAAAAACTATGGTGGCTTTGAGCATAACCTACAGTCATTACGTATTGTTGATGAACTAGAAACACTCTATGCCGACTTTAGGGGTTTAAATCTCTGCTTTGAAACGCGTGAAGGCATCCTTAAACATTGTTCTTTAAAGCATGCCAAAGAACTGGGTGATGTGGGCAAGCGATTCTTAGATAAAAAACAAGCCTCTTTAGAAGCTCAATTAACAAATATTGCTGATCAAATAGCGTATAACAATCATGATATTGATGATGGCCTTCGCTCAGGGCTTATCACTATAGAACAGATGCGTAACGTAGAATTATTTAGTACTCAATATGATAAAGTCATGTGGAAGTATCCAGACTTAACGGGTAGTCGTTGTGTACATGAAACAATACGAAGAATGATTGGCGAGCAAGTTGTAGACCTTGTAGAGACTAGTCGATCAAGATTGGAAGAGGTCAAGCCTAAAAATATTGATGATATAAGAAACTACCCAGAACAATTAATTCGTTTTAGCGAAGAGATGCGCATAAAGAATCAGGCACTAAAAAAGTTCTTACGCGAAAACCTCTACTTTCATCATAAAGTGTATCGAATGACTCGCAAAGCGCATCAAGTCATAGAAGCTTTGTTTACCGTATTTATGGAAGATATCCGCCTCTTGCCGCCAGAGCATCAAACCCTTTGCCGCGATGCTTTATTAGTATCGGGTGAAGTAGGGCAGGCTCGTATCATTGCTGATTATGTGGCAGGTATGACGGATCGTTATGCGACCAAGGAATATGCAAGGCTCTTTGGTGTTGAGGGTAACGTGTTTTAGTCCATTCAATGCTTTATTGAATGGATAACTCAACAGCTGTGCTTAATAATTGAGTAGTGCTTTTCAGAAGCATGAAAAGCCTAGCTCACTAAATTATTAGAACGAATGAGGCGAGTGTTAGTGAGCTTACTTCGTAAATTGCTTATCCCTTGCTTCAACCAACATCGACACTTCCTTCGGAAGGTGTAACGATGTACTTTTTAGCGCCTAGGGCGCTCTAAAAAGCAACAACTCGTCGGGAAAAAATAAATCTGCACTCTTAATGTGAGATAATTACCTTTATAAAAATAATAAAGAATGACTTAGCTTAAATATGGGTCATTAGGGGTTCACGTGGTTCAACTTAAATCATTATCTTTCATCAAAAAAAAGCAAACACTTCTTGAGAAGATATTCGTGTTTGGCGTCATTGTAATTACTTTAATAATTTTGTTTTTTCCTGTTCCAGCAGCGGCAAAAGTTAACGCAGAGAATGATAGCGATGGGGATGGTTTAACAGATATTTACGAAATTAGAATTGGTACAGAACCCTTTCTAAGCGATACCGATGGGGATGGTATTAATGACAAAATAGAAGTGGGTGACAACCTTAAAACCCCTTTAGATAGCGATAGCGATGCAATAATTAATGCCTTGGATTTTGATGACGATAACGATGGTCTACCCACTATTTTAGAAAATACCCACGATACAGACAAAGATGGTATCGCAAATTATATAGATAAAGATTCAGATAATGATGGCATTAGTGATGGTATAGAAGCAGGTATGTTAGGTAAAGATGAAAACTTTGACATGATAGATGATGCCTTTGATATACAGCAAGCAGATGCTGTAGATGAAAATGGCGATGGTATTAATGACAAGCTTAAATTACCTGATACTAATCATAACGGTACACCAGATTATTTAGATAAAAATTCACAAAAAGTAGCTGAAGCTTTACCTAAAAGAACAGCACAAGAAAAAATAGTGACAGAAATCATAAAAAAAGAGATTGAAGAAGTAAAAGATAAAACAGCTAAAAATTTAGAGAAAGTTGTAGAAGTAAAACAAGCGGTTATCTCTGTTGAAACACAAAAAGAAAAAGAGAAAGTAAAAATAGTTACGATAAAAATCCCAAAAACAAGGGTGGTTTTAAATAAGCGTACCGATACTGATAATGATGGCTTACTTGACTCGCAAGAAAAAATTCTAGGTACAAATCCACTCAAGCGAGACAGTGATGGTGATAAGGTATCGGATGCAATTGAAATAGGCATGGATATAAATAGTCCGCAAGATACCGATGAAGATGGTGTTATGGATGCATTGGATGATGATGATGATAACGACGGTATACTCACAAAAAATGAAGACGTGAATAATGACAGTAGCCCAATCAATGATGATACGGATGAAGATGGCATACCTAACTTTTTAGATAATGATGATGATGGCGATAAGCGCCTGACGATTGTTGAAGGTGCTAAGCTAGATAGTGATAAAGATGGGTTGCTGGATTATTTGGATGAAAACGACGGTGTAAAAAATAAAGTTATTGTAGTTGTGAAAAAGGAAGTTATCTCTGATAAGCCAGAAGTAGTTGAGATTGATGAAGAAAAACCAGCGCAAACAGAAGAGCCAGAGTTAGGGGTTAAAGATGATTCTTTGGTAGAAAAAATTATAAATGAAACGCTTGAGAAAGATAGTTTAAAAACGGATGTCGTTACTACAGCAACATTAGCTGAACCAATATTAAAAATGCCAGAAATCGTTTCAATAAAGATCAAGCCAGAAGAACCTAAAATTAATAAAAAAGAAGCTGGGGTGCTTAGCTGGCTAACATCTCTTCTGCCAGATTAAGGGTAGATTCGGTAATTTTTACTCCACCCATCATCCGTGCCAGTTCATCAACACGTTGCTTTTTATCTAAAACCAACATCCCTGTTGATGTGCTGTCACTGCCTTTTACTTTAGTCACTTTAAAATGATTATGCGCTTGTGAAGCAACCTGTGGTAAATGTGTCACACATAAAACTTGGCGTGTATCACCTAGTTGACGTAACTGCTGCCCAACGACCTCAGCAATACCACCACCAATACCACTGTCAACCTCATCAAAAATTAATGCAGGTAAGGTTAGGCGTTGCGCCGCAATCATTTGAATCGCTAGTGA
>JAZGFW010000190.1:0-4595 GCA_036479895.1 Cocleimonas sp.
TTACCGTCTGCGCCGTATTTTCCTTTACGTGCGCCAAGCAATAACACACCTGCTAATGCAGCTGCTGCACCTGCCATATGTACGATACCTGAACCTGCAAAGTCAGAGAAACCAAAGCCTACAAGACCAGCTGCTTCATCTGCATCGCCAAGGTTGAATAAACCAAATACTGATTTTCCGCCCCATGTCCATGCGCCTTCCATTGGGTAGATGAATGCTGTCATTACAACGGCAAACAATAAAAATGCCCAAAGCTTCATACGCTCTGCAACTGCACCCGATACGATAGACATTGCTGTTGCAACAAATACCACTTGGAAGAAGAAGTCAGACGCGTTTGAATAAACAGAGTCACCGCCAAAGCCAGCTTCTGCTGATTCTTTTAGTACTGCTGCTACCATTCCGTCAGCATCTTTAGCGCCATCTAAAGCGATATCTTTTAAGAAGATGCCACCGTCGTACATAATCTCATAACCAATCACAAGGTAAGCTGTACAAGCAATTGCGTACAAAGCGATATTTTTAGTTAAGATTTCTGTTGTACTTTTTGAACGAACTAAGCCTGCTTCTAACATTGAGAAGCCAGCCGCCATCCACATAACCAATGCACCCATTGTTAAAAAGTAAAAGGTGTCCATTGCGTATTGTAATTCTAATACATTGTTTTCCATTTTAATTAATCTCCGTTTAGGTTATGAGCTATAGCGCTTCAGGGCCAGTCTCACCCGTACGAATACGGATAGTCTGCTCAATTTGTGAAACAAAAATCTTGCCATCACCAATTTTTCCGGTGTTAGCTGCTTTGCTGATTGCTTCAATTACTTGGTCAACAATGTCGCTAGCAACTGCTGCTTCGATTTTTACTTTTGGTAAAAAATCTACAACATACTCTGCGCCACGGTATAACTCAGTGTGACCTTTTTGACGACCAAATCCTTTTACCTCTGTTACGGTTATGCCCGCAACGCCAATCTCAGAGAGTGCTTCGCGCACATCATCGAGTTTGAAAGGTTTTACTATTGCAGTGACTAATTTCATTGCATTATCTCCTCTATATTTAAAATGATTATTTCTATTGACTATGATCCCGTTAGGTTGACGGACAAATAGCATACTCTTCAGTAAGCAACTACTGTGCCAACTCTATAAGCTTAAATTTTTGCGATATATCAAGGAGAGTCTAACGAAACGATCGTATAATAAATAGATTTTGCACCACTAAAGTGCAATAATAATAATATATGTTTATTCTTGGTGCTGTCTGAGCGCTTTCTTTTGTTTTATTGCCTTCTCTTGGTTTTAAAAGTTTGGCGTGATGTTTGCATAAAACAGTCATATAACTGTTTAAAAGAGTGTTAACTTGCCAGAAACCAACCAACAATTTTTTTCAAACACTGTTAGCGATACACTAAGTACCGCAATTATTGTGTTAGATAAATCTTTGTTAATTTTGCATATGAATGCCGCTGCAGAAAATTTATTCGGGCAGTCCCGTGAACGTATTCTAAGAAAGCCCTACACCGCTTTATTTGGTGATAATAAAATAAAAGAGCATTTAGAGTTTGTACTCAATAATGAAGAGCCGCAAACATTGAAAGGCTGTCATTTATCAGGACAACATCATGAAAAAATACTTGTTGATTGTGTTGCCAACCCCTATCTTAAAACCGGTAAATCACTGGGTGTTGTTCTAGAACTATATCGTATCGACCATCAACAGCGCATTGCTCGTGAAGAACAGTTGTTGAAGCAACAAGAGGCAACACAAACCATCGTACGCGGTCTTGCACATGAAATTAAAAATCCGTTAGGCGGTTTGCGCGGTGCTGCACAGTTATTAGATTCTGAACTTAAAAGTGCTGAGCTTAAAGAATACACCCGTATTATTATCTCAGAAGCTGATCGCCTTAAAAATTTGGTTGATCGCATGCTCGGCTCACATCAGCCTACTAAAAATACACGCATCAATATTCATGAGGTATTGGAGCGTGTGCGCAAACTAGTACTTGCGGATATTCCAGAAGGCGTAAATTTACGTTTTGATTATGACCCGAGTATCCCTGACTTAAATGCCGACCAAGATCACCTAATCCAAATTATTTTTAATATTGTGGGCAATGCGCTGAAAGCCGTCGGTGAAAGTGGTGATATTTTATTTAAGACACGGATATTAAGAAATTACACAATCAATCAAAAACACCACAAGCTTGCACTCCGACTTGAGATTTTGGATGACGGTAAAGGCGTACCTGATAATATTCGAGATAAGTTATTTTACCCCATGATTAGTGGCTCGGCTCAAGGCACAGGGCTAGGGCTGTCTATCGCTCAATCATTAGCAAATCGACACAATGGTGTGATTGAATTTGAATCTCAAGCGGGGGAGACATGCTTTACATTGTTGCTGCCCGTACCCAGCGACGAGGTTATAAATAAGGTTGCTAAAAACAATGAAGGAGTCAATTAATGGCTGAAAAAATATGGATCGTCGACGATGACCAGTCCATTCGCTGGGTGCTACAAAAAGCCCTCGAAAAGGCGGGTATGGACGTTACCGCCTTTGAGTTTGCGAGTGATTTATTACGCTCTTTGCAAGATGTATTAGCCCTTAACCTACCTGACTCAATTATCTCAGATATACGTATGCCAGGTATGGATGGCTTTGAGTTAATTAAAGAAATTCATAAAATTTACCCTGATTTACCTGTCATTATTATGACTGCACATTCGGATATGGATAGCGCAATGTCAGCATATGATAGTGGCGCTTTTGAGTATTTACCCAAACCTTTTGATATCAATGATGCAATTGAACTAGCGCGTCGTGCTTGCGCCTCCCGCCAAGTGCCCGTCAGTAGTAATGATAATGATACCGCTGTTTCACAACAAGAAATCATTGGTAAGTCTGTAGCAATGCAGGAATTATTTCGCACGATTGGTCGCTTAAGTAAAACCAGTATTTCCGTGCTAATTACGGGTGAGTCTGGCACAGGTAAGGAGTTGGTAGCAAAAGCGCTGCACACCCATAGCCCAAGAGCTAACAAGCCTTTTATTGCCATTAACACCGCCGCCATTCCTAAAGATTTACTTGAGTCAGAACTCTTCGGACATGAGAAAGGTTCATTTACAGGCGCGCAAACACAGCGCCAAGGTCGCTTCGAACAAGCCAACGGTGGTACGCTGTTTTTGGATGAAATTGGTGATATGCCTGCAGAATTACAAACCCGACTCTTGCGTGTACTAGCCGATGGAGAGTTTTATCGTGTGGGTGGCACACAACCGGTAAAAGTTGATGTTCGTGTCGTTGCTGCAACGCATCAAAACTTAGAAGAGCAAGTAAAACAAAGAACTTTTCGCGAGGACTTATTCCATCGTTTAAATGTCATTCGTATCCAAATCCCTGCATTGCGTGAACGTGATGAAGATATTATCTTGTTACTAAATCACTTCCTCACTCAAGCATCTCAAGAGCTAGACGTAGAACAAAAAGTATTAAGCCCTGAGGTTGCTGACTATTTACTGACGTTAAAATGGCCAGGCAATGTTCGCCAATTAGAAAATGCGAGTCGTTGGTTAACAGTAATGGCAACGGGTCACGAGGTCACACTAGAAGATTTACCACAAGACTTAAAAGATAGTGAAGAGAGTAGTGATAACAACTGGCAAACACTGTTAAAACAGCATATTACACAGCGCTTAAGTCGAGGCGATTTACGTATATTAGATGATATTAGCCCTTTATTAGAAGGCATTGCGTTAAGTGCTGCATTAGAAAAAACGGGTGGGCGTAAAAAAGATGCGGCAGAGCTGCTCGGATGGGGGAGGAATACTCTAACAAGAAAACTAAAAGAGCTTGATAAAAAGATCTCTTAATCTATGGAACTTTAATCTACGAAACTTGCTTAAATCAGAGGGTTTGTTGACCTAGCTCATAGTTTTATTTGAAATATCCATTATCTTTAAATTAGATATTAATTTAAGAGGTAATAGAAATGAAAGATATTTTATTTAGCCAAATTGGCTTTTGGTCTGCGTTCACAATTATTTTTATGATTGTAGTTTTAGGTTGGTTCTTCATAAAAATGGTGAAGCTATCTAAGCAAAAACAAACACCACTAAACTATGATGACGACTAAACGCTTCTTTAGCTTGATCAGGCATTCCAAAGCTGGGTGACTATACCCAGTCTTTAGGTTTTAAATAATAATCATATAATTGGGCTTCTTCTGAGCCCTTCTCAGGTTGCCAGTTGTACTTCCACTTTACCAATGGTGGCATCGACATCAATATTGATTCTGTGCGCCCGCCTGATTGTAATCCGAACAACGTGCCGCGATCATAGACCAAGTTGTATTCCACGTAACGTCCGCGACGGTATAATTGAAATTCTCTTTGCTCTTCTGTGAATTCAAGTTCTTTACGCTTCGCCATAATAGGTTGATACGCATCTGCGTAGCTATCGCCCACGCTTTGTAAAAACTTAAACGACTTTTCAAAACCCCATTCATTGAAGTCATCAAAAAATAAGCCACCCGCACCGCGTTGTTCATCACGGTGCTTTAAGTAAAAATAATCATCACACCATTTTTTAAACT
>JAZGFW010000191.1:0-16205 GCA_036479895.1 Cocleimonas sp.
CCCATCAAACAACTCGCCGTTCGACTGATGACTTTTTTAAAGCGCATGTAAATACTTTGCGCACGCTGTGTCGTTAAAGCTATGGTGACAACCATGTACCAACTGGCATCGATGATAAATGCCATTAGGCTTAATAGTGGAATGGAGTAGTCAGGAATTTGTTCAGGTAAGAACGCCATGAAAATTCCACCGATCACAATCGCTGTTTTTGGGTTACTTAGTTGAGTAAGTAACCCTAGGACGTAGGCTTTATACAAGTTGCCATGTTGGGCTGTTAAATTTTCGTTTGATGTGTTTTTTTCTGAGTTTATGATGGAAGAACCTGCACTTTTCCACATATTAAAAGCTATATAAAATAGATACAAGCCACCCAGTATTTTAAGCGCAACATACAACAAAGGGACGGTTTGCAAGATGACAAATAAACCCATAATCGCCATTAAAGCTAATAAAAATGCACCTGTCCCCATGCCTAGAGAGGTTGCAATGCCATGAGCTCGAGATTTTTGCATGGCTGTTTGCGCAACAAATAAAAAACTGGGTCCTGGGCTAATCACGCCGATGGCTAGGGCTATTGCGATAGGGATGAAAAATAGGTAGTCGTTCATAGGCTAATTACTTTATTGATCTAAAAATAATCAAGAAGGAAAAACACGCGTGGAGATGTATCGATCTCCCCTGTCACAAATAACCGTCACTATCGTTGCATTCTCTATCGTTTTAGAAAGCTTTAATACCGCAGCTACAGCCCCACCAGATGATACACCACAAAAAATACCTTCTTCTTCGGCTAGTCTTCTCATGGTGATTTCTGATTCTTGTTGGGTAATATCGATTTCTTGATCTACTATTGTGGCATCAAAAATTTCAGGTAAGTACGCTTCTGACCAACGACGGATACCAGGAATGTCTTCATCATTTGTTTTAGGCTGAACGCCAACCACTTGAATTTTATTACTTTTTTCTTTTAGGTAGCGTCCTACGCCTGTGATTGTACCTGTCGTTCCCATTGCGCTTACAAAGTGGGTAATCTCACCTTGGGTCTCTTGCCAAATTTCTGGCGCAGTAGTTTCATAGTGTGCTAAAGGGTTATCTGGGTTAGAAAACTGATTGAGTAGAAAACCTTTGCCTTCTTGGTGCATTTTTATGCTCATATCACGTGCACCTTCCATACCGCCTTCTGCTTTTGAGACAAGTATTAATTCTGCTCCGTAGGCTTTCATCGATGCTCGGCGCTCTTCGCTCATATTATCGGGCATTAATAATTTAAGTTTGTAACCTCGCATAGCAGCAACCATGGCGAGTGCTATACCTGTATTACCACTGGTTGCTTCTATTAAGGTATCGCCTTGTTTTATGTCACCACGCTTTTCAGCATTTCTTATCATACTGAAAGCTGCACGGTCTTTTACCGAACCTGCTGGATTTGTCCCTTCTAATTTCACGAGGATCGTATTACTGGTATCGCCTGCTAAGCGCTGTAACTTGACTAGAGGCGTGTTGCCAATGCAGGATTCTATTGTTTTATACATTATTAAACTCCTTCCAAAATAACGTAAGCGATTGCGTATTTTTGTTCATCACTCAATGATATAAAGTGTTTTTTAACCCCTAATGACTGTGCTATTTCAAGTGTTTTACCATGTAGCGTGAGTTGTGGCTGACCTTTATCATCGTTACTAATCTCTATTTCTTGAAATGCTACGCCTTCAGAAATTCCTGTTCCTAGCGCTTTGGCGACGGCTTCTTTAGCAGAAAATCGTTTTGCAATATACGTTTTAGGTGATTTATGGCCCTTTAAAACCTTTAACTCGTTCCTATGCAAAATACGCTCAGCAAAGCCTTTTGGGTATTTATTAAATATCCGTTTTATTCGTGATATTTTTACTATGTCAGTACCTATGCCAATTATTGCCACGGGTTAAACCCCACGTGCAGCATTCATCACTTCTATCATCTGACGTGTTGCTCGACTAACGCCCACAAACAAGGCACGCGCTACTATAGAATGACCAATATTCAGCTCTTGTATATCGGGTATTTCAGCAATCGCTGTGGTGTTTGAATAATCTAAGCCATGCCCTGCGTTGACTTGAATACCCTGTGCTTTTGCATATTCTGTGGCTTTAACGATTCTTTCTAGCTCACGCAGTTGATCATCACCTGTGGCATTTGCGTAAGTGCCTGTGTGTAGCTCAATAACGGGCGCACCAATATCAGGGACGCGTTTGATGTGTTCAATACTGGGTTCTATAAATAATGAAACACGAATATATTGATCTGTTAATTGCTTTGTTGCTTTTTTGATTCGCTCAAATTGTCCGATAATATCAAGCCCGCCTTCAGTGGTAAGTTCTTCACGCTTTTCAGGCACGACGCAGGCATCTTCTGGCTGAACATCACAGGCAATTCCGACCATTTCATCGGTAACGGCAAGCTCTAGGTTTAATCGTGTTTTTATATTTTTACGGATATCATAGACATCCGCATCTTGAATATGACGGCGGTCTTCGCGCAAGTGAATAGTTATTGCATCTGCACCTGCTTCTTTTACCAAAAAGCCCGCTTCTAATAAATCGGGGTAGCTTGTGCCACGCGCTTGCCGCAAGGTCGCGATATGATCTATATTTACACCAAGTTCTAACTTTAGCTTGTTAGTTTCTTCCATTTCTTCGTCCATGATATTAGCTTTGTAAATTCAATAACCTACGTGTATTAATGGTACGCGGTGCGAGCATTTTAAAAACACTATCTAAAAAAACCCGCAATACCTGCCACTGTGATTCTGTCATATTATGCATATCTTGTAATGCAAAAAGTAATTCATTATCAATGATTGCTGACTGTGAGTAGCTAATTTGATTACTTTCTAAAAGGATCAAACCATCACTAGCGCTAAACTGATACCTAGCTTGAGATCGCGCATCTGCATTTAATGGTGTTAAGGAATACCCCAAACCATCTAACAAGTATAATTCAAAGCGCATCATAATCTGCTGATTTATGTGTGGATCACCCAGCTTGTGCAAGGTGTATTTATACGCTGAAAACAGTTCAGGTATAGGGGTATGTTGATTCGTAAAAAGTAGCAATAACTCATTGAGGTATAGTCCCATCATCATCTCAGAGGGTGGTATAGCATGCCTGCCACGCTCATCTGCATCAGTCAGTGTTTGCACATCACCCTTGCCTATCCACTGAATACGCAAATATCGAAACGCCTGAATTGTGCCTTTTAGGACTTTTCCTCGCTTTTTTGCGGGGCGAGCTACGCAACAGATACGCCCGAAGTCTTCGGTGAGAATATCTAGCAATAAACTGTTCTCACGAAAAGGTTTGCTGTTTAGGATGTAAGCGAAGGAGCTTGGCAATTAAAGACCTTATGTTGATATTTTAAAATAAAAAAGAAGTCCACGAAAGGCGCGAAAAAACACGAAGGCTTATCTTTTTATTTTCGTGACTTTTCGTGTCTTTCGTGGACTTCTTTTAATAAGCTATATAGTTATAAATCACGATTAGAAATGATTCCTAACTCATTGAGATGCCGCGGATTATTTTGCCAGTTCTCTTCTACTTTAACCCATTGTTTGAGCATGACTTTTTTCATTAAGAACTCTTCCAAGGAGCGGCGCGCCGATTGTCCTATGCGTTTTAAGGTTTCGCCTTTTTTACCGATTATTATGCCTTTTTGATTGGCTCGCCCTGCCCAAATGACCGCTTCTATCGTGACGAGTTTATCCGTTTCTTCAAAGGTTTCTATATCAATTGCTGTGGTATAGGGTAACTCTTCATGTAGATTTAATACCAACTGCTCACGAATTAACTCACTACAAATAAAGCGTACTGATTTATCAGTAATATGATCTTCAGGATAGATAAACTCTGATTCGGGCAGGACTTTTAATAAGGATTGAATCAACACATCCGTGTTCATACCCTTAGTGGCGGAAATAGGGATAATCTCTGTAAATTCTTTTTTTGCGCTCACTTTTTCTAAATAAGGAAATAGACGGTTCTTGTCTTCTAACCTATCAACTTTATTGATTAATAAAAAAACGGGCTGTTTGGCATGCTTTAGGCGGCTTAATACAAAGTCATCTTCATCAGTCCATTTTAGTGCTTCTACAATCATTATAATTGCATCAACATCTTCTACAGCGGCTACCGCCTCACTATTAAGTGTGCGGTTTAATAAATTTTTAGAGTTTTGATGAATACCAGGGGTATCGGTAAAAATAATTTGATGATTTGAGCTTTTTTCGGTTTCGGTCAGTATGCCACGAATATTAGTACGCGTTGTTTGTGGCTTATTGGCGATGGCAGAAAGCTTATAACCAATGAGATGATTAAGTAGCGTTGATTTTCCTACATTGGGACGTCCAATTATGGATACTGTCCCACATTTTTTTGTTGTCGCTTGTTTACTCATTGTGACTTTTCCTTGTTTTCTTTTTTTCTCGCCTTCTTTAGGTCTTTCTTTTCTTGGTTATCTTTCATGACTAACTCGTACGCATTTTGTGCGGATTGCTGTTCGGCTTTTCGACGGCTTCCTGCAATACCTTTGGTGTGTATTTCAAGACTTGGAATTATACACTCCGCGGTAAAAACCTGGCGATGCGCATCACCGCTTGTACTGATTAAACTATATTGGGGTATATCGTGTTGGCGTGATTGTAAAAATTCTTGCAAACGACTTTTAGGATCTTTTAGGCTATCTTCTGAGGGTAAATTCTCAAGACGGTCTGTGTATATTCTTAAAATAAATTCTTTGGCAGAGTCGGTACCTTTTTCAAGGTAGACACTGGCAATTACTGCTTCTAACGTATCGGATAAAATAGACTTACGGCGAAAACCTCCGCTTTTTAACTCCCCCGCCCCCAAACGTAAAAAATCGCCCAACGATAATTCATTGGCGATTTCTGCAAGGGTGTTTTCATTGACTAAAGAGGCACGTAAACGTGAAAGATAACCTTCAGTGGCTTTTGGCATTTTGTGGTACAGGGCATTGGTTACTACTAAACCTAGAACGCTATCACCTAAGAACTCCATACGTTCGTTATGCTTTGAACTGGCGCTTCTGTGCGTGAGTGCCTGTACAAAACAGTCACTCGCCATGTGTTTTTTACCTAATAGATCAACTAATTTTAGTGCTTTTTGCATGGTGTCTTTCTTATTACTAAGAACGTTTTTAAAAGACTACTTTACCATGACTGCATGTTCAAAATCAGTACTTTAAATTGTACTTTTTATATCTAACGACCTGAGATATTATCAGGCTCACCCAATACAACGGCATGTTCGAACTTGATTAAAAATGATAAGTTGCTGATCCAAGGTGTTTCTACTGGATAATTAACTGTTAGCTTTTTACGATTATCACCTTTCTTTAAGCGCACAATGCTAAAAGGGTTCTCTGTTTTTCCATCTCTTGATTTGCTAGCGTAAAAGACTTTTTCTAGCCCACGTAAGTTATTCACATTCAAGTATTTTGCAACTTTACTATTAATCTGATGTTTATTCGCAGTTTTGATACCTGACTCTCCAGCAATATCTTTCATCATACTTTTAACACTGTTAAATTCAATATAGTACGGTGCTACTTTCACAACAGCACTTGCTACCAAAATCATAAAACCAGCAACGACTAACCATGTAATAAACGTTGCTCCTTGTTGCTTTTTTCTATTTGTTTTCATTATTATTTATCCTGATTTTTTAACTTATTTTTATTATCTACTCAATTCTCACATAAATAAGGTGAAGCTACGCTTAATAGAATAAATCAATTAACAGGGGAGCCTATGCGATGCGCTTGAAAACCATCACCATTTTCTTGCCAGTTCCAGTGCATCCACACTAATGAGGCTTTACCGACTAGATTTTCCTCTGGAACAAAACCCCAGAAACGACTATCACTACTGTTATCACGGTTATCACCCATCAAAAAGTAATGTCCTTGAGGCACATCCCATTTACCAGCCCTTGTAGACTGAGGGAACACAATCAAACGATGACTTAGATTATTTGATAGTGTTTCTATATTTTGAATCACTTGGTGTGACTTCCCTCTACTGTCTTTTACTGAATAATCATCAGTTGGCTTATAAGTTACGGCCTTACCATTGATAGTAAGTGTTTTATCATTCGACCATTCAATCGTGTCACCTGGCAAACCTATCAAGCGTTTAATGTAATTAATTTCAGGCTGAGGCGGATAACGAAAAACAACTACATCACCCCGTTTGGGTTTAGCTATTTCTAAAATTTTAGTGTGTAACACTGGTAGCCTGACACCATAGGCATACTTTTTTACTAAAATAAAATCCCCAACTTCTAATGTTGGAATCATTGATCCTGAAGGAATTCGAAACGGTTCTGCAACAAATGAGCGTATGATCAAAACTAACAGTAGAATAGGAAAAAAAGATTTCGCAAAATCGACTAAAAAAGGTTCATCACCTCTAATCTGCTTAGGCTTACCTCGTCTTAAAAGGCTATAGAGTAAAATAATTAAACCAGAAAGTAATGTTGCCCCAACGAGTAGTAACTCGATATTAAAACCTTTTTCCATGTTTATGCTTAACCTTCATCTCGTTTTAATACGGCAAGAAAGGCTTCTTGTGGAATCTCAACATTGCCCACCTGCTTCATCCGTTTCTTACCTGCCTTTTGCTTGGCTAAAAGCTTTTTCTTACGCGAGATATCACCGCCATAACATTTTGCCGTTACGTTTTTACGTAATGCTTTTACATTGGAACGCGCAATAATATTACCGCCAATAGCCGCCTGAATCGCCACATCAAACATTTGTCTTTGGATCACTTCTTTCATGCGTTCAACCAGTACGCGCCCGCGATTTTGTGAAAAATCTTTATGTACAATGATAGAGAGCGCATCGACAGGCTCAGCATTAATAAGAATATCAACCTTAACTAAAGGCGCAGGTTCAAAGCGATCAAGTTCATAATCAAACGAGGCATAACCACGACTCACTGATTTTAAGCGATCAAAAAAGTCTAAAACCACTTCACTCAAGGGCAAGTCATAGGTCAACGTCACTTGATTGCCTAAGTATTGCATATCTTTTTGTATACCACGTTTTTCAATACACAATGAAATCACATTACCCACGTATTCTTGCGGCATCATGATCGTGCCTTTTATGATGGGCTCACGTATTTCTTCAATATGGTTAATCGCGGGCAAATCAGCCGGGTTGTGAATATTGATCACTTCACCTTTCGTGGTTAAAATTTCATAAATCACAGAGGGTGCGGTAGTAATTAAATCAAGGTCGTATTCTCGTTCTAAACGTTCTTGAATAATTTCCATGTGAAGCAAACCAAGGAAGCCACAACGAAAACCAAAACCTAATGCTTGTGATGTTTCTGGCTCATATTTTAACGACGCATCGTTCAAGCTAAGTTTATCCAGTGCGTCTCGTAGGTTCTCATAATCTTCTGCACTTACAGGGAAAAGCCCTGAAAATACACGCGGTTGAATTTCTTTAAAACCTGCTAAAGGCTCTTCTGCAGAGTCTTTAGCGGTCGTGAAAGTATCACCCACTTTTGCCGCTTCAATATCTTTAATACCAGCAATAACAAAGCCAACTTCACCTGCTAGTAGCTCTTCAGTATCTTTACGTTTTGGCGTGAACACGCCTACATGGTCGACAACATATTCTTGCTTAGTCGACATAGGCATGATTTTTGTTTTTTTAGCGATGCGCCCATCAACCACTCGCACCAATGAGACCACACCTAAGTAGTTATCAAACCACGAATCAATAATCAGTGCTTTTAGCGGTTTATCTAAATCACCTTGTGGAGGTGGAATGCGCTCCACCAACTGCTCCAATAAATCTTCAATACCAATACCTGTTTTACCGCTGACATGAATGGCATCGGTGGCATCAATACCGATAATTTCTTCGATTTCTTGCGCGACCCTATCAACATCTGCGGCTGGTAAGTCAATTTTATTAAGGACAGGGACAACTTCTAGATCAAGGTCTATAGCCGTATAACAGTTGGCAACGCTTTGCGCCTCTACTCCTTGAGAAGCATCCACTACCAATAATGCACCCTCACACGCGGAAAGAGAGCGAGAAACTTCATAGGAGAAATCCACATGACCCGGCGTATCAATAAAGTTTAAGTGATAAGTTTCGCCATCTTTAGAGTGAAAATCAAGGGACACACTTTGCGCTTTAATGGTAATGCCACGCTCGCGCTCAATATCCATTGAGTCAAGCACTTGCGAATCCATTTCACGTTCACTCAAACCTTCACAAGTTTGAATAAAGCGGTCAGAGATGGTGGATTTTCCATGATCGATATGGGCAATGATGGAAAAATTTCGGATATTTTGATTTGCTTGAGCCATTTTAACAGTGTCTTTTTAGCTTAGGGGCTAGCTTGCTGATTTTGCATAGCATCCCTTAGCGCAACTTCATCGAAGAAATGATAGAAAATGACTTCATTTTGGACCATGACTACAGGTACATCAACATTGTACTTTTCTTGTAACTCAGGGTCTTCATCAATATCTATCTGCTTAATCTTATACCCCAGCTCTTGTTGGAGCCGAAATAAAGAAGCCGACACCTGTTCACACAGGTGGCAGCCTTCGCGATAATACACTATTACTTCATGTGTGAGTATGTGCAAAATATAGCTTCAAGATTAAATAACGCTGACTCGTAAAAATTTATCATAATGATATTTTTTATTTAACAGGATCTTTCTTTAGCTCACTAGGTTGAGCCTGCTCTTTCTCAGTCTTAAGTGCTAAGAAACGCGCAGAACCTTCTCTTAAAACGAGAAAAGCATAAGTTTTATTTTCATCTAAACCTTCGGTTAAAGCGTCAAAATGTTTCATATCTTTGATGTCTTCACCTTTAAACATTAATAGCACGTCACCTGCTTTAATCCCTGCTTTACGTGCAGCGTCACCTTTTACTCGTTTAACAATGACACCGTGATCTACTTCTAGGGATTTTTTGGCAGCATCATCCACTTCGGCTAACTCCATCCCGAGTATTTGTTCTGGCTTAATCGTTTTTTTAGGCTTCTTTTCCTTCTTTTTTATTTTAAATACGGTGTCTTCTGATGGTAACTCACCTAACTTTAGCTTTAATGTTTGCGTGCTACCACCGCGTCTAACAATAACCTCAATCTCTTTATCAACAGATGTTGCTCCTACCAAAACAGGTAACGCTGAAGCATTTTTAACAGGACTTCCATTAAACTCAAGTACAATATCACCTTGCTGTAAAACACCTATTGCGGGGCCCTCTTTCATCACCTCTACAACCAAAGCGCCCTTTGGTTTATCTAAACCAAAGGATATAGCGAGTTCACGTGTAACTTCTTGAATATAAACCCCTAACCAACCACGCGAAACTTTTCCTTTTGTTTTTAGGTCTGCCACTACACGTTTTGCTACATCAATAGGAATGGCAAAAGAAACACCCATAAACCCGCCTGTTCGACTGTAGATTTGTGAGTTAATACCAACGACTTCACCTTTCATATTAAACAGAGGGCCACCTGAGTTACCAGGATTAATCGCCACATCAGTTTGAATAAAAGGAACATAATTTTCCGTGGGTAAGCTACGCCCTTTAGCACTTACAATACCTGCTGTTACACTATGATCGAAGCCAAAGGGTGAGCCTATAGCAACAACCCATTCACCAACTTTTAAGACTTTTGAACTACCTGTTTTTAACACAGGTAAATTTTCTGCTTCAACTTTTAGCAACGCAATATCACTACGCTTATCTTTACCAACCAGTTTAGCTGATAGCTCACGACGGTCACTGAGCCTTACAATAATTTCGTCTGCATCACGTATTACATGATAATTAGTCACCACATAGCCATCTTTAGAAATGATAAAGCCAGAGCCTAATGAACTGCTTTCTTTATCACCGCCAAAACCATGCCCACCACCGTTTCCATCTCGATCAAAGAAGCGCTTCATTAACTCATCTAGCATTTCACTTCTTTCGTCATTGTCTTCACCCTCTAAACCACCTAAAAAATCATGGGGTGCTTTCTTTGCTGATTTTTTACTGGTTTTAGTGCTGATATTTACTACGGCACTTCTATGCTGCTCCACCAGTGTTGTAAAGTCTGGTAGTCCGTCAGCAGAAACAGAGGTCGTAAGCAGTGACAAACCTAACATCGATGAAAAAATAAACCTGATGAATTGATCGCTTTTAAGCATGATTTTTTCCCTTAAATATAAAATCGAGATAACTGTTATGAAAAGAAATTCTGATTAAGTCCAAATTATTATTAGCTTACTAAACTATCGCTAAACTCTAACCGACTTATCCAAAGCTTTCTAAACAGACAAAACTCTTATACAAACGTATGGTCTAATTATTTAGTTTCAATGTTTATTACTTTTCTAAGCAAGGTTGGCTCAAACTGATTAGAAAATTTTTGGTTATTAAGCATTTGTCTTACAAAGAGCACTGTTACAAAAAAACCAATAACACCTATCATGGTGCTAACTATTTCTCCTGCAAAAGCTTTAGCGATGCTTGCAAAAACCATTAACGATAATAACGGTAAAATATACAATAAAAAGGTTCCAACCAATAAGGTACCCGATGATATCGCTAACACCGCTGAATCCCCTACTTTTAAATTTAGGGTGTTTAAAACCTTTAAACCTGATTCAATTTGCTTATCACTTTTTTTATTATTACTAACATCGGCGCTACCAAAAAAATTAAGACTGCCACAGGAGGTTTTTGATGCGCAACTGCCACAGGCCGATGCTTTATTGGTTTCTAAGTAAGCATAGCCTTCTTTCACTAAGATTACTTTTACGGTTTCTTCTGCGTCACTAATAACCATGAGTTATGCCTTTACCACTGTTGTGTAAGAGCCTTTTCCCCTGACCCAAAGGGTCTCCCGTTACTTTTTTTGTAAGCTTTTCACTATATTTTTTAGCGTTGTTTCTGGTACTTCACCGACTACGGTAACCAAGTGACCGTCCTTTTCTTGAGAAACGACATTTAAGGCACCAGAGTTTATTTTAACAGCCGTGTTTACCACACCATCTGTTAATGGAGATACAAACACAGATAACGAACTCAGCCCGTCCGAAACGATATAGTGCTTTGTAACCTCTTCTGTTTCTTGCGCTTTATTGGAAGATGGTGCAGATCTTATTGCAAATCCTGCGGGTAATTTTTCCATAACCCAACCATCATCAAGGTCAATATTAGAGACTTGCTTAAAGCGCGCCTTCTCTAGAACTGTAGCTATTGGCTCAATAAGTGTTTTCTTAGCCATCGAAGCATTAGATGTATCAACAACAGATGTCATTGTATTATCTAACACCGTATTTGTTACATTTGAAATACTATTGTCTGCTTGGCCGACTTGCTCTTCTACCACACTATCACTCTCGGGTAGTGCGATTTCAATGGTTGTAAACATCAACTGTTCAACGGGTTTATGTGACTTACCCACTAGCATGTAATCAAGTAACATGCCTGTTACATCATCGATACAGTACTTTTGCAAATAACGGTTACGGTCTTTTGGGCGTGCGGTAATAATTCGACATTTTCTATTCGCAATACGATTCATTCGGCCCATGTCAAATGAATACACTTTATTCATTTCTGGTACTATTTGTGGAATAGATGAAAGTGAAAACCCTGTTAATTCGCGAGAAACTTCATTGCCTGCTTCATTAAGACGAACCACGCGCTCTGACTCAACCCCGTTAACGACATTATGTTCAATGTGCAAGGTAGAAAGCGAATCTCCACGAAGGTAAGCCAAAGACCCTTTGTAGGTCAACTCATGAAGCGCTCGGTTCATTCGATTGATTAACTCTATTGCTGCATCATCTGCCTGAGCCAATGGAGAAATAAACAATAGTGGGAATAAAACAAACCCTGCAAGAGACAATCCTTTTGTCAATAATCTAATTTTCATTATGTTTTTAATTTCATATTTATATGTTTACAAGCGATCTAGATTAATTATCTGAATAAGCAATAACGCGTACAGAAGGCACAAAAGTCGTGTTTGAAGCAAACTGCATGTGGCTATCGACATACCGCTTCAACAAAGAGCGTGTGCGAGCATTCGCATGTGAATATACGTTGTCTTTATCTTTAGCATTTTTAGCATCTGCCATGGCTACTACTTCTTTTTTAGCACCCTCTGCTTTTTCAACAATATCTGCTGCTGAAACCACCGTTGCCGACTTCATAGCCGCTACACTCAGTTGTGTTTTTTGCGGTGCTTTTTGTGATGTAATAGGTGCGTCACTTGTTGTTGTCAACGGAGTCGATGCAATAACCGGTGAAGATGAAGCATTCGTTTGTTGGTAGTTTTGAACACCGATCACTGCAATGGCTGCTACAGAAGCTGCGAGTGCAAAGCCACCCACAGGTCGTAACCATGATTTGTTGTTTGCCGCTGGCTGTGTCGTATTCTCTTCTTTCAACTGCACTTGATCATATTCAGGCTCTGCGTCAATTTGTGCGTGGATGTTGGCTAAAAAACTTGAATCCGCAATAATAGTTGTATCAGAAGAACTTGCACTGCGCATCGATTCACCAATTAAGCTGTAAGATGCCAGTTTTTGTGAGAGCGCTTGATTAGCAGAATCATTTATTGTAAGTTCGTCCAAAATACGTCGTTGTTCAAATGCCCCTGCTTCATCATCCAAAAGGGCTGATAAATGCTCATTTAACGATACGTTTGTGTTGTCAATGTTACTCATGTTCAATTTTCTTCTGTTATGGTTTAAGGCCCTTTAAGCCAAAAATAATTATTAATTTTATGTTCTATCCACTAAGACGCTAAATTAATGATTTAGTTCAATGTTTAAGCGATTTTAGCCAGTATAAACTGTACCAACTTACAACCAGCTTAACGCTTGACCATCCACGTATATTTAAGTACTACCCACTAAAGGTGCCAGCTCCTTTTCTATCGAGTCTCGCGCCCTAAAAATTCTTGAACGTACCGTACCAATCGGGCACTCCATCGCGTCTGAAATCTCCTCATAACTTAAGCCTTCAAGCTCACGTAAAGTAATCGCAATGCGTAAATCATCAGGTAAAGCATCTATCGCATTCTTAATGGTTGAATGAATCTCTTGTGTCATCATTTCATTCTCTGGCGTACTCATCTCTCTGAGTTTGCCACCACCTTCGTACTGTTCTGCTTCTTGTGCATCAATGTCATCATCCGGCATTCGACGACTTTTAGATACCAAATGGTTCTTCGCCGTATTAATAGAAATCCGATAAAGCCATGTATAAAATGCACTATCACCCCGAAAGTTTTTCAAACCTCGGTAGGCTTTTATGAATGACTCTTGCGAAATATCCATTGCAATATGCGGGTCATGTACATAACGCATTACGAGGTTAATCACTTTCTGCTGGTATTTAATTACCAATACATCAAAAGCGGATTTATCTCCTGCTTGTACGCGTTTGACCAGTTCTAAGTCGGTATGGTTCTCGCCCATTAGGGCTTCTCTCCTCTACGGTATGATTTTTAGGACAAAGCGACTAATTTGCGCCTAAACCCCCAATTAAAAATCATACCCTGCAATTTATTGTTATCGGGTATGATAGTCTAAACGACTGATATAACCAACCAACAAGTTTCCAAATATGCATGATGTTCTAATTATTGGCAGTGGTGCTTCTGGTCTAACTTTAGCTTTGAGCCTACCTAAAAGTATGCGCATTGCCATACTTAGCAAAGAAGAGCTTACCGAAGGGAGTACCTTTTACGCCCAAGGTGGCATTTCAGCAGTGCTCGATAAATCAGATTCTTTTGAGTCTCACATTGCTGATACGCTAGATTCTGGCGCAGGACTTTGTGATGAAAAAGTGGTGCGCCATGTGGTTGAAAAAGGCCCGGAAGCCATTGATTGGCTGATTCAAGCAGGTGTACCCTTCACACGTGAAGACAATAGTATTGAAGGCAGTGGTGGTTTACATCTAACTCGCGAGGGTGGTCATAGCAATCGGCGCGTCGCTCATGCAGCCGATGCCAGTGGTAGGGCTATTGAAACCACCCTTGTTTCTGCAGTTAAAAAAAGAGCGAATATCGAATTATTCGAGCATCATATCGCGATTGATTTAATTACTACCCGTAAATTACAACGACGTGGAGATAACTATTGCATCGGTGCTTACGTCCTTGACATAGAAAACGAAAAAGTTAGCACCTTTCAATCAAAATTCACAGTAATCGCAACAGGTGGCGCGAGCAAAGTTTACCTGTATACCAGCAACCCAGATGGTGCGAGTGGCGACGGCATTGCAATGGGGTGGCGTGCGGGTTGTCGCGTCGCTAATATGGAGTTTATGCAATTCCACCCTACTTGCCTCTACCATCCTCATGCAAAGTCAAACTTGATTACCGAAGCAGTACGCGGTGAAGGTGGTCGTTTGATGCTACCTGATGGCACCTATTTTATGGAAAAGTTTGACGCACGCGCTGAGCTTGCACCACGTGATATTGTGGCGCGAACCATCGACCATGAGATGAAGCGTCTCGGTATTGACTCTGTCTTCTTAGACATCAGTCATAAATCAGAAGCGTTTATCTTAGAGCATTTTCCCAACGTATACGCTATGTGTCGCAAATTTGGCTACGACATGAGCAAAGAACCAGTACCTGTTGTACCCGCTGCACATTACACCTGTGGTGGCTTGATGGTAGATGGGTCAGGGCAGACTGATGTTGATGGCCTGTATGCCATTGGTGAAACTACTTTTACAGGCCTGCATGGTGCTAATCGTATGGCAAGTAATTCTTTATTAGAATGTGTCGTTTATGGCCAAGCATCCGCTAAAGACATTATAAAACAACACCAAGACACTAAAAACGATCGTTATAACATTGATATTCCAGCATGGGATGAAAGCCGCGTGACCGACTCAGATGAACGTGTTGTCATCAATCATAACTGGGATGAGGTGCGGAGCTTTATGTGGGATTATGTAGGCATTGTACGTACCAATAAAAGATTGCAACGTGCGCGTAATCGAATTGAAATGCTACTCACCGAGATTGATGAATATTATTCTAACTTTCGCGTAAGCAGTGATTTAATAGAACTTAGAAACTTAGCAGAAGTAGCGCGCATGATTATTCGTTCTGCACAGCAGAGAAAAGAAAGCCGCGGTTTACAATATAACCTCGATTATCCAGATGCTGATCCAGAGCTAGAGAATGTAAATACCGTACTTGATCCATTAAGGCGTAGTAACACTAGGGATTAATCGCCCTGTGTTAACTATAGGCTTGGTAAAGTTAACTCAAACGACTCAATAATACATCTTCCGAAAAGCCTTGATTCTCTAAAATACGGCGTAAACGTTTTAGGGCTTCCATTTGAATCTGTCGTACGCGCTCACGCGTCAAGCCTAACTCTTCACCGACCTGCGCTAAGGTTGAATTATCATGCCCATGTAGTCCAAAACGACGCACAATCACTTCTTGCTGTTTAGACTCTAACTGGCATAACCAGTCCTCAACCGAGTTGTGAACTGCTTCATCATTTATAGCATCATCAGGCTCTTGCTCATTTTTTTCTGAAATAAAATCAACTAACGGACTATTACCTTCTTTACCAATATTAATATCAAGTGAACTGACTCGCTCGCCATAACTCAATAACTTTTGTAACTTTTCAGCAGGTTTACCTAGCGCTTCTGCCACTTCTGCAATACTTGGCTCTTCACCTGTTTGCTGAGTTAACTCACGTGATTTGCGATAAAACTGGTTGATTTCTTTATTGATATGAATAGGAAGGCGTATGGTTCGAGATTGATTCATCAAGGCACGTTCAATGTTTTGTCGAATCCACCAAGTGGCATAGGTTGAAAAGCGAAAACCACGTTCTGGGTCAAACTTTTCTACTGCATGAATTAAGCCTAAATTACCCTCTTCTATTAAATCAGGTAGCGGTAATCCGCGGTTCATATAACGACGCGAAATTTTAACCACCAAGCGTAAGTTACAGGTGATCATCTTGGTGCGGCCCACCTCATCACCTAATCTTGCAAGACGACCAAATTTAACTTCTTCTTCGGGTGTTAATAAAGGTGAAAACTCTATTTCTTTCAAATATAACTGAACCGCATCTAGCTCTTTTCGTGAAACACGTGTAGTTTTTTTAGGAACATTTGTTAA
>JAZGFW010000192.1:0-10518 GCA_036479895.1 Cocleimonas sp.
GATTTCAATTGGCATCTAAAAGAAAGGCTGGCACGTTACTGTAAGTTAGCTTTGTTTTAAAGTACAAGATATTTAAGGTGTTTCTAGTGACACCATTATTATATTTACACTAGAACTTAGTTTTAGAAAAAGTGTCTATTAAAGTTAATAGAGGGCATTGTACGAGTCAGCGGCGAAAGAAAAAATAGGCTAATATTTTAATGATTGAGGCTAATAACGGGTTATTAGCGGTTTTTCAACGAAAAACAGTGAAATATTAGTCATTTTTACTCGTCACCTGATTCGTGCAAAGGTCTCAGCATATATTAAATTATTCCTTTTAGTACCAGCGCTATAATGGATTTCTTCTTGTCAGTTGACATGATTAAGCTCTCCTCTTAGCGATGGAAGGTGGTTATTTTGAGGAAACTCTGATGAGTCCAATTATTATTAGCTTGCTAAATCTAATCGGCTTAATCAGGATCCCCTTAAAGGATAAGGTATTGTTTATTATTGGAAAATATTTATACAGGGAGCAATTGATAGATTATTTATAGAGACTAATAAGTATGAATCATTACTACAGAAGTTTTTCTACTCTGTACTTGAGAGGGTAATGATAGTAATCTTTCCCAGTTTTTTAGGCAGTACGCATTTGGCAAACAACCAGAATGGGCGAAGAACGAGTATATCAGTCCGTTTAAAATACTGTGAATTTGAGAAAAAATCTCATAATTACCTCACGTTAGCCATCCAATTAAAATAGCGCGCTGTCTTCGTAGAATTGCCAATTTTAAAACTATCACTACTCCCTTTTGGGTCTAGTACGAGGAAATAAGATGATTAAACCAATTGGTTCTGACGAACTACAACCACGCTTTGTTTATGACGCAGCTGAACATGAAAAGTTAAGTAAAGAAGCTGAATCTCTGCCTTCAGTAGTTATCAGCTCACAAGCTGCGGCTAATGCCGTTATGATGGGCGGTGGTTATTTTAATCCATTGAAAGGTTACATGAATGTAGCTGATGCAATGGGTGCAGCGGAAAAAATGACCTTAACAGATGGTTCATTCTTCCCTGTTCCTGTTCTATGCTTACTTGAAAATACAGATGCGATTGGTGATGCAAAACGTATCGCATTACGTGACCCAAATGTAGATGGCAACCCCGTTATTGCGGTTATGGATGTCGAAGCGACTGAAGAAGTCACTGATGCTCAAATGAAGACGATGACGGATAAAGTCTATCGTACTGATGATATGGAACATCCCGGTGTTCAAGCTTTTAATACACAAGGGCAAATCGCACTTTCTGGTCCTATCAAAGTATTGAACTTCAGCTACTTCCAGACTGAATTTCCTGACACATTCCGTACTGCAGTTGAAATTCGTGAAGCAATTGCTAAACAGGGCTGGAACAAGGTTGTTGCTTTCCAAACACGTAACCCTATGCATTTAGCACATGAAGAACTTTGTCACATGGCAATGGATCGCCTTGGTTGTGATGGTCTGGTTATTCACATGTTGCTGGGTAAGCTTAAAGAAGGCGATATTCCTGCACCCGTTCGTGATGCAGCGATTCGTAAAATGGTTGACGTTTACTTCCCTGAAAACAGCGCAATGGTAACGGGTTATGGTTACGATATGCTTTATGCTGGACCACGTGAAGGTGTGCTTCATGCTTACTTCCGTCAAAATATGGGTGCTACGCACTTCATTATTGGTCGTGACCATGCAGGAGTAGGTGACTACTATGGTGACTTTGATGCTCAGACTATCTTTGATGATGAAGTACCAGCAGGTGCAATGGATATCGAAATGTTCATGGCGGATCACACAGCTTGGTCTAAGAAGTTAAACAAAGTTGTGATGATGCGTGAAGTAGATGATCATGAAAAAGATGACTTTGTGCTTCTATCAGGTACTAAAGTGCGTGAAATGTTAGGTAATGGCGAAGCGCCGCCTAAAGAATTCTCACGCCCTGAAGTAGCTAAGATTTTGATTGATTATTACCAAAGTCTATAAGCACTGATTAGGCACAATTAAAAAATCCAAGTATCGAAAGATGCTTGGATTTTTTTACGAGTATCAAAGTCTAACAATAACTCAAAGTATCCTGATTAAAAATTACAATTGCCCTGTCTTTTCAAAGTGCTTCCTCTGCCAAGGCCAAACTGGATGTTTTTTCTCCACTAGTTCATGCAAAGCATCCCCTTGCTTCCATGGCCCTGTTGCTATCACGCCATGCAAACGACCACTCTTTAGAACCAGCTTGCGGTAAACCATGCGTTTAATATCTCTATACATAACTTCTTTACTATCTTCACTATCGCCATTTTCACCGATACTTAAGACAGGATACTCGACCACCCCTAATGCACTTGCTGTAATAGTGCCGGTATATTTGGCCTTTCCACCTGAAATTCGCTTAGCTAAAACAGAAGCCTGATCAAAGCCAGGTTGAACAATGGCATAAACACGCCCCCTATGTTCTGCGCACTCACCTATCGCATAGATGTTTTTATTACTGGTTTGAAGTTGGTCATTAATAACAATACCTCGATTAACTTTTAAACCGATGCTTTCTGCAAGATCAGCATTAGGATTGATTCCAATAGAAACGATAACAGTATCACAGGGAATTACCTCCCCATCCTCTAACACTACTTGCTCAACTTTAGTCTTGCCCTCGATTCGAGCCACATTCGATTGATTACGCACCTCAATACCCAAATCATCAAGAAAAAGCCTAAGATAAACCGACGCATGATCGTCCAGTAGCTGACTCATTAAGCGAGTACTACTCTCAATCACAATTACTTCGGTATTATGCTTGTTCATCGCGTAAGCCGTATCAAGCCCTACCGAGCCACCACCCACCACAACCGTGCGACGACTACCAATTTGACGTGTTTTTAAAAGCTCAGCGTCTTTTACATTACGAAAGGTTAAAACATTATTAAGATCAATGCCTTCTATATTCAGCATTCGTGGGGACGAACCAACCGCAAGCACGAGTTCTGAGTAAGAATGCACTTCCCCCAGACTATCGAAAACCTCTCGTTTGTTTGCATCAATACTTACAATGGGGTTATTTATGTACAAGCGCACATCTTTTGATTCGTGAATCTTACTTCTCGAATAGAGAGACTCTTTACTCACCTCTCCCGATAATAGTTTTGAAAGGTTTTCACGACTGTATGGCTGCTGCTCTTCACCACCAAAGACCTTAATGCATGCCCCCGGCTGACGAAACAACAGCTCATTTACAAATCTTACGCCCACTGAACCCGTCCCAATAACGATAATGGGTTTTTCCTTATTTATTGGCATTCATGAACTCTCCTAGCGGTGAAGATGGTAGCGTTACATAACCTTACTTTTATATACTTATTTTAAACTTTAACACAGTTTCTCATTTTAGAATTAACACAATACAGCTTCTTTCTTACATCAAAGCTCAATCAACAAGCTTTCCCCACAGATCATGCTCATCGGCATGAGTAATTTCTACCTGCGCAAACTGCCCAGCTTCTAGCAATTCGCCTTCTATATAAACAACACCATCAATTTCAGGTGCATCACTGCTACTTCGGGCTATTGTGACATCTTCTTTTTCGTTTTCACCTTGATGCGTATCATCCGTCAACACTGTCATTGTTTGGCCTATTTTCATCGCTAATTTTGATGCACTAATCTCAGCCTGCACCTCCATAAAGCGCTCTAAACGATACTGCTTTTCATCTTCAGGCACATGATTAGGTAATTTATTTGATTCTGCACCATCCACTTCTGAGTAAGCAAAACAACCGACGCGATTAAGTTGTGCCTCGCGTAGAAAGTCCAATAACACCTCAAAATCATCCTCTGTTTCCCCCGGAAAACCCGTAATAAAAGTACTTCGGATCGTAATATCAGGACAGGTACTTCGCCAGTTTTTTATCCGATCTAAAACTTTTTCGGCATGCGCAGGGCGACGCATGTCTTTTAATATGCGGTGACTGGCATGTTGAAAGGGGATATCTAAGTAAGGAAGAATACCTTTATCAATATTTTCCGACATTAAAGGGATAAGCTTATCCACATGAGGGTAAGGATAAACATAATGCAAGCGCACCCATGCATCCAACTGCGACAGTTCTTCTGATAACTGCTGTATATGTGATTTAACCGGTTTACCTTGCCAAAAGCCTGTTCTGTATTTTGTATCTATCCCGTAAGCACTGGTATCTTGCGAAACTACAAGCAACTCTTTCACGCCTGCATTAACCAAGTTCTCTGCTTCTTGTAAAACATCCCCTATAGGGCGACTCACTAAATCACCCCGCAAAGAGGGAATAATACAAAACGAACAGCGGTGATTACAGCCTTCTGATATTTTTAAATAAGCATAATGCTTGGGCGTAAGCTTTACCCCTTGGGGTGGAACCAAATCAAGATACGGGTCATGAGGAGGTGTTAATTGCTCATGCACCGCATTCATCACCTCCTCATAGGCATGTGGACCTGTAACCGCTAACACATCAGGGTGCGCATCTAATACCTTATCTGAGTCTGCACCCAAACAACCTGTAACAATGACTTTACCGTTCTCTTTAAGCGCTTCACCAATTGCATCAAGCGACTCCTCCACAGCGGAGTCAATAAAGCCACAAGTATTAATCACCACAACATCAGCACCATCATAATCTGGCGAAATTTCATATCCCTCCGTTTTTAGCTGGGTCAATATTCGCTCAGAATCCACCAATGCTTTTGGGCAGCCTAAGCTCACAAAACCCACCTTCGGATTATTCATAATTCTTATCCATAAATAATTATTTTTTACCTTCTATTTGAGACTTTTTACTTGATAAATCTTGCTTAACCCAAGCTTAACAGTAGCTAACACGATGTTAAACCAAAAAGATCCTCAGACTATTTATACACAACATTAAAAAACTCCCTTACGAAAAGATAAAATCATCATATTGCAGTGAATTTACGATATTTAAATTAAAAAGATCTTATAACCTGCTAATAAATATATAATATTTCAAGCTGCTTAAAAATTGACCAGTTTATAGGGAAATCAGCTATTACGCCCACTAACCAAGAACGTCACAAGGATACACACAGACTTATCCACAGATTTTGTGGACAAGTCCTTTATAAAGATAAGTCAAGTTCTTAATCTAAGTTAGTTTAAAAAACATATCTTGCTTGTCCAATATCAGCTCTGTTAGCAAGCTTCGAAGTATGCCCGCTCATCGGCAATTTAACGAAGTCCAATCAAACTAAAAAATATCCTATTTCCGCTTACCATTAATTCAGGTAGAATGCCTCCCAACTTTAAACCCCCAAATATATTCTACGAGGAACCCCCTATGTCTAAACAACACCCTGTTGTCGCCGTTACCGGATCATCTGGAGCTGGTACTACCTTTGTTAAACGCGCTTTTGAAAATATCTTTCGTCGTGAAGGAGTCAGCCCTGCAATTGTTGAAGGTGATAGCTTTCATAGCTTAAGCCGTGTTGAGTTTGGCGAAGAGGTTAAAAAAGCAGAAGCTATTGGTAATAATAACTTCAGTCACTTTGGCCCAGAAGCTAACGACTTTGCCGCTATTGAGCGAACTTTTAAAGAATATGGTGAGACTGGCGTCAGCAAGAAGCGTTACTACTTACACAATGACGATGAAGCGTCAGAGCAAAACAAACGTCTAGGTTGCGACAAATCATCGGGTGAGTTTACACCATGGGAAGACATCGAAGCCGGCAGTGATTTATTATTTTACGAAGGTCTGCACGGCTTAGCGGCTGATGAAAATCAAGATGTAGATGTATCACGGTTTGTTGATCTTGGCATCGGTGTTGTACCGAGTGTAAACCTAGAGTGGATTCAAAAAATTCACCGTGACCATGCCGAGCGTGGATATGATGAAGCGGTTATCGTTGATACCATCATGCGCCGTATGCCAGATTACATGAACTACATTACGCCGCAGTTTTCTCGTACAGATATTAACTTCCAACGCGTGCCAACAGTTGATACCTCAAACCCATTTATTGCTCGAGATATCCCTACAGCAGATGAAAGTTTTGTGATTATTCGTTTTGATAACCCACAAAAGTTCTGTATTGATTTCCCTTATTTACTGGATATGTTGCATGATTCATTCATGACACGTCGTAATACCATTGTTATCCCAGGTGGTAAAATGAGCATGGCGATGGAAATTATTTTTGCACCGATTATTCAACGTATGATTGATCAGGGTAAGTAAATAGTTAAGATCTTTACACAAGTCAGTAACGAAAGAAACATAGTGAAACATTACTCATGTTTACTCGTTTCCTGATTCGTTCAGCAAAGGTCTCGGTTATAACTTATTGACAAAAAAGCCCCAATTAATTGGGGCTTTTTTGTGGTTTTCGCTTTAGGCCTAAGCCCTTTTGGAAAATTCAAAAGAGTCAGAGAATATCTGCTCCTCCGGCATGCCTTTTTTAATAAAGGCTTTTTTAGCCGCATCAATCATTGCGGGTGACCCTGCCATATAAATATCAAACCCAGCTAAGTTATTAAAATCGCTAATCACAGCTTTGTGTACAAATCCAATACTACCTTTCCAGTCGTCCTTTTTATCGGCATCAGATAACACCGGCTGATAATTAATCGTTAGGTGGCTATCATCCCAAGCTTGAGCAACTTCATTCAAATACAAATCAGCCTTGGTTTGCGCCCCCCAATAAACATGAACCAAACGCGTATCACCCTGCTCTATCAATTGCTCTACCATAGATTTAATCGGTGCAAAGCCTGTTCCACCTGCCATCAAAATCAAAGGTCTATTTGATGTTTCAGCAATAGCAAAAGAACCAAAAGGCCCTTCTATTCGTACTATGGCTTTTTCTTTCATTTGATTAAACACATGTTCGGTAAATTTACCGCCCTCTACTAGACGCAGGTGTAATTCTAATTCTTGATCTTCAGAAGGTGTGTTCGCCAATGAAAAAGCGCGCCTTGTTTTATCGCTCAATATAAACTCTATATATTGACCTGCTCGAAACTTTAAACGCTCTGCTGCCGGCAAACTTAGCTTCATTTGCATAACATTAGAGGATAGCTTTTTGAGTGATGACACCCGCGCAGGCATTAATTTAATGTCGATAGGAGATACACTACGAACCTCTTTAACATCTATTACCATGTCTGACTTTGCTACGGATGTACAAAAAATAGCCTTACCTTCCTCTACCTCATGCTCCATTAATGTAATGGGCAAGCCTTCAGGGTATTCTAGCTGACCCGAAACAACACTCCCCAAACATGTACCACAAGATCCTGAACGACAGCCATAAGGAAAGTTAACTCCTTGACGTAAAGCTGCCTCTAAAATAAATTCGTTTTCCTCAACTGCAAAAGTATGACCACTAGCTTGTAAAGTAATTTGATATGACATTAGGCTCACTATGAGAGACCTCAACATAACCCAGATTACGAGTAAAAATAGCTAAAATCCTCCTGATTCACAACGAGAATCAGGAGGCTTTATTTCACTCTTCTTTAACCACTGAATTATGCCGAGGTTTCTATGAATAAAAACAAAAAACATAGTAGCAATTCATGCGATAAAGTTCATAGTTTTTCTATAATAAAAAGTTAATAATTATTTTATATTTTTCAGTTTAACCATAACAACCTCAGCACAAGACGCTATACCTTGACACACCAAGTTTCACCCAACTTATCCACAAGATATAGACACCTTTCATAAGACTTAAGCACAACATCTTGTGCTTGACGAAACCGTCAACCACACTCTATAGTATGTGCACAATTTGTACAGACCATCCGGAAAATATAAAAATAGCGCATTAAAGAGATCCGATCTAGTTGATTAGACTCCTAAAAATTGCCCGTACGAAATTGACCAAAGGAATGAATTTAAGAGGATTACATGCAAGCATTTAGCGACAACTTTAATAAAGACCAACAAGACTCACTCACGACCAGTGTTACCAGTGAAATTGACGAAACCATGTCGAAGACTAGCGAGCAAGAAGACGCTATTTATAAAGTAATCCGTCGTAATGGCAAAGTAACGCCTTTTGACAGCAGTAAAATTGAAGTTGCCTTAACCAAAGCATTTTTGGGCGTAGAAGGTGGCGTTGCTGCCGCATCATCGCGCATCCATGACGCCGTTAAAGTGATGGCGGAGCAAATCAACGCCAACCTATTTAAACGTATGCCTGACGGTGGCATCGTCCATATCGAAGATATTCAAGATCAGGTAGAACTTGCACTAATGCGCTCAGGTGAACGTAAAGTTGCCCGCGCTTACGTACTCTACCGTGAAGAACGCGCCCAGCTGCGCGCTGAAAAAGCAGAAAGTTCAAAACCTAAAAAAGCATCGAAAAAAGATGTATTAAACGTCACCACATCGGACGGGGACACCAAGCCACTTGACGAGAATCGCCTACGCAAGATTATTGCAGAAGCGGTTTCTGGCTTAGACGGAGTTGATGAAGACTCTGTTGTCAAAGAGGCACTGCGGAATTTGTTTGATGGCATCGCTGAAGACGATGTCGGTTCCGCACTTGTAATGGCAACGCGCGTTAATATCGAGAAGCATCCAAACTACTCGATGGTTGCTGCGCGTTTGTTACTTGACAACTTGCGCGGTGAGGCGCTTAGCTACTTAAATAATCGACCCACCGAAGCAACCCAAGCAGAAATGGCAAAGCGCTACCCTGCTACTTTTAAAAAATACATCAAGCAAGCCGTAGAGCTTGAACTACTTGATGAAGAACTAACCCGCTACGACCTTGCTAAATTAGGCGCAGCACTTAAACCAGAACGTGACCACAAATTCACCTACCTTGGTTTACAAACATTATACGACCGTTACTTTATCCACACCGATGAAGACGTGCGTTTTGAATTACCACAGATCTTTTTTATGCGTGTTTCGATGGGCTTGGCAATGAACGAAGTCAACCGTGAAGAACGCGCAATCGAGTTTTACAACCTCCTGTCTAGTTTCAATTTTATGAGCAGTACCCCAACGCTGTTTAACTCTGGTACACGTCGTCCACAACTCTCTTCTTGTTACTTAACAACCGTTTCGGATAGTTTGGATGGCATCTACAGTTCAATAAAAGATAATGCCCTACTTTCCAAATTTGCTGGCGGTTTAGGTAATGATTGGACTCGAGTGCGAGGGTTAGGCTCTCATATTAAAGGAACTAACGGAAAATCTCAGGGGGTTGTACCCTTCTTAAAAGTCACCAACGATACTGCCGTTGCAGTAAACCAAGGTGGCAAGCGTAAGGGCGCAATTTGTGCCTACCTAGAAACATGGCACGTTGATATCGAAGAGTTCTTAGAGCTGCGCAAAAACACCGGTGATGAGCGCCGTCGAACTCACGACATGAACTCAGCTAACTGGATTCCTGATTTATTCATGCAACGTGTGGCTGAAGAAGGCGAGTGGACATTATTCTCGCCAGAAGAAGTCCCTGACCTACACGATTTAGTCGGTAAAAAATTCGCAAAAGCCTATGAAGCCTATGAAGAAAAAGCCAAACGTGGTGACATCAAACTATTCAAAACCATTAAAGCTGTAGACCTTTGGCGCAAAATGTTAGGCATGATATTCGAGACAGGTCATCCGTGGATCACCTTTAAAGACCCGTGTAATATTCGTTACTCAAACCAACATGCGGGCGTGGTACACAGCTCAAATTTATGCACCGAGATCATGCTACACACCAACGATGAAGAAATCGCCGTGTGTAACTTGGGCTCAGTCAACCTGCCACAGCACACCACCGCTGACGGCATCGACATGAAAATGCTAGAGCAAACCGTCACCACAGCAATGCGTATGTTAGATAACGTGATTGAATACAATTACTACAGCGTGCCACAAGCGCGTAACTCAAACATGCAGCATCGCCCTGTGGGCATGGGCGTGATGGGCTTCCAAGATGCGCTTTACAAGCAAGACATCCCGTATGCATCTATGGATGCAGTTGAATTTGCAGATAAAAGTATGGAAGCGGTATCTTACTTTGCAATTAAAACTTCATCCGACTTGGCAGAAGAGCGTGGCACTTACCCAAGCTATGAAGGCTCATTATGGTCACAAGGTATTTTACCAATTGACTCAATTGATCTGATGGAAGCAGAGCGTGGTAGCGACTATTACCAAGTTGATAAAACCAGCACATTAGATTGGGACGGACTACGCAAGCAAGTTAAAAAGTTTGGCATGCGTAACTCAAACACCATGGCAATTGCGCCTACGGCTACCATTTCAAACATCTGTGGCGTGAGTCAATCAATTGAGCCGACGTATCAAAATATGTTTGTTAAATCGAATTTGTCGGGTGAGTTCACCGTCGTTAACCCGTACATGGTTAACGAACTACACGAAAAAGGCCTGTGGGATGAGGTGATGATTAACGACCTTAAATACTTCGACGGTAGCGTGCAAGAAATTGACCGCGTACCCGAAGAAATGAAAGCCAAATACGCAACCGCGTTTGAAGTTGATTC
>JAZGFW010000193.1:0-4047 GCA_036479895.1 Cocleimonas sp.
TGAATGGATGGACGGAATAATATGTGGATTGATAGTTGGACATGTGGATGTGGAAGGGTGGGTAATTCGATGGATTAATGTATGGGTGGATGATGTGTGGAGGTGCGGATTGATTTCTGGATAATATCGAAGGATGGTTGATGGACGAATGGATGGATGGATGTATACAGGTGAATCAGCGGGTGGAACGATGTCTGAATATATCGATGGATGGATAGATGAATGGATGTTCGGATGGAAGTATGCAATGGTGGCTGTTTTGATTAATTGAGGAATTGATGGGTGTATGTTTGCGGAAATAGTTCGCCGGATATATGGATGAATTGGTGGCTGGGTATAGGATGGGCGGATGGAAGGATATACTAATTGAATAGTGGATGGATATATGAATGAATGAATTAATGAATGAGCAAATTCCATGGATGAAGTGGACAAGCACGAGTAAACAGCCATAATAATGCAAACGCTGGACGTAATTGCTGGATATTTAGCTCTGTCAAGCATTATGCTCGAGAGTGTCCACAGAACATGCCTCAGAGGCCTATAGGTAAAAGCAAGGTCGGTGGCAAGGGAGGTTTGAAATTAACGCCAAAGCAAAATGGATATTTACGATACATCGAAGACAAGGGTGGAAAGAAATACCAAGTGACGGAACTTGTAGCTTTGGCTACAGAAGAAAACAAGGGCATGGTAACCGCGCTTGGACGAGTGAGTGGAACAGCATACACAATTGATGTGTTGCGCGATAGTGGTTGTTCCATAATGGTGATCAGAGAGGACCTATGTGACCCTAGAGATTTCACGGGCGAGACAAGATGTTGTGTGATGATGGATGGTAGAGTTATCGAGGTTCCAGTAGTGAAGAAGAAAGTGGATACTCCATACTACATAGGTGAAGTGGAAGGTGTAGCTATGAAAGCTCCTATTTATGATTTAGTGATAGGAAATGTTCATGGGGCACGAGGACAAGAAGACCCGGATACTAGTTGGGAGATACCCACGGGCGAAGAGATTACCGAACATGAAATGTCAGTTGAATCTCAAGATGTTGGACCTGCGATTACAAGTCATGAGAAGACAGGAGGAGTAGTGACAAGATTGCAAAGCAAGAATAAGCCACTACGACCCATGAAAGTCGCAAAAACCAAGATAGTGAACTTGACTAGTACAGAGTTCAAGAAACTACAAGAGACAGACAAGAGTCTGGACAAACTGAGAAAGAGGATAGAAAGCGATAGTGTAGAGAGGCCGAGACAATGGGGTACTGAAGTGTACTATATAGACCAGAAGAATGGGTTGATGTATAGACAGTTCACCTCACCACCAGAGAAGGGATCGGTAGTGCACAAACAACTAGTTTTGCCGCACTCTTTGCGCGAATCAGTGCTAGAAGTAGCTCACGATTCGATACTTGGAGGCCACCTGGCGACTAAGAAGACATACGACAGAGTGACCTCGAATTTCTTCTGGCCAGGAGCATATGACGATGTGAGTAGGTACTGTCAGTCATGTGATATATGTCAGAGGACTATACCCAAGGGAAGATGTGGTAAGACACCATTGGTAGCCATGCCAATCATCGGTGAACCTTTTGCTCGGGTAGCAATCGACCTAGTAGGACCACTACCAATGTCAGGACGGAAACATAGGTGGATACTTACATTGGTGGACTGTGCTACACGTTATCCCGAGGCGATACCCATGAAGGGTATAGACACTATAGAGTGTGCAGAAGAACTAGTGAACATCTTTAGTCGGATAGGCATACCCCAGGAGATTTTGAGTGACCGAGGAAGTCAATTCGTATCGGACCTAATGCGTGAGATTTCACGATTATTGTCAGTCCGCCAGCTTCAAACGACTCCATATCATGCTCAGTGCAATGGATTAGTCGAACGCTGGAATGGGACGCTTAGAAGGATGATCCAGAAGATGGCTGCCGAAAAACCAAGCGACTGGGACAGGTATATTCCTGCATTACTTTTCTCATATAGAGAAGTTGCACAAGCAAGCTTGGGATTTTCGCCTTTCGAGTTAGTCTATGGGAGATCGGTTCGTGGACCTATGAGTGTGCTGCGAGATATCTGGGCTGACGAGGATATTAACGAGCAGACGAAAACGACGTATCAATATGTGCTGGAGCTGAGAGAAAGGTTAGAGAGCACGTGTAAACTAGCACACGATGAGCTTCGGAAAGCACAAGGAAACCAACACAAGTGGTTTAACAAGAAAGCCAAAGCAAAACACCTGAAGGAAGGTGACCAGGTGTTACTGTTGCTACCAACAAAGTTGAACAAACTGGAGATGCAATGGCAAGGACCATTTGACATAATTAAGAAGGTGAGAGAGAATGATTATGTCATCAATTTGGATGGACAACACAAGATGTTTCACGCCAATATGCTGCGGAAATATCTAGTCAGGAAGACTATTGACAATGGAATGGTGATTCTTTGCGGATGTAGACACCTTGAGATAGCCACAGGAGGAATGGCGGAGAACGATTCTCTTGAAGAGACAGATACCTGTGAAGAAAGGAGTGATGATATTAAATATTGTCCACTCAGAGCAACACAGACGTGGAAAGATGTCAAAATCAGTACAGATCTAAATGAAGACCAGCAAAGGGAGGTGAGACAGTTACTGGAAGAATACAGCGATGTTTTGACGGACATTCCTGGAAAGACTAATCTGGCGGAATGTAATATTGAGCTGACAGATGACATCCCTTTTAGAGTTAAGGCATATCCCGTGCCATATGCTCTGAAGAAGGAGATGGATAAAGAAGTAAGCGAAATGATGAAGGCGGACATTATAGAGTCGTCAGTTTCCGAGTATGCGAGTTCACCAGTTGTAGTAAGGAAGCCAGACGGATCAGTTAGATATTGCATAGATTTTCGAAAACTGAACGCGAAAACTGTGTTTGATGCAGAACCTGTACCGAATCAGGAAGTGATTCTAAACAGAATGGGTGGAGACAACTTCATTTCTCGTCTTGATCTGACAAAGGGATTTTGGCAAGTACCCATTAAAGAGGAGGATCGGAAATATACAGCATTTTCCACTGACCAGGGGTTGATGCAGTTTAAATACATGCCATTTGGACTGGTGAATGCCTTAGCGATATTCTGTAGAATGGTTCGGAAACTACTGTATGACGTCAATTATGTTGACGCATATGTGGACGACATCGTGCCGCATACAGCGACATGGGATGACCATATGCACACGTTAAGAGAGGTGCTGCAAAAATTGAGACAACACGGATTGACGGCAAAACCTTCGAAATGCGAGATAGGACACGCAAAACTTGACCTACTAGGACATGTGGTAGGAGGTGGATCTATCCAACCACAGGATAGGAAGATAGAGAAGATACTGGAAATGAGGAAACCAGAAACCAAGAAGGAATTACGGTCATTTCTAGGGACAGTTGGATTTCATCAGAAGTACATCGATAAATATGCCGAAAAGGGAAAGGCATTGACAGATCTGTTGAAGAAGGGAGAACCGAATCAGATTAAATGGGATGCTGAGTCTAATGAGTCGTTTCAGACCTTGAAGACAGCACTTACTCAGAAACCTATTCTGAGACTACCAAACTTTGAGAAACAGTTTGTTTTGCAGACAGATGCATCTGATTCAGGACTGGGCGCTGTATTATTACAGGAACATGATGGAGTGAATATGCCGGTGATGTATATCAGCCGAAAGCTCAACGCAGCAGAAACTCGTTATTCGACAATAGAACGCGAGTGCCTTGCGTTGTTTTGGGCGACCAAGCGATTACATGTTTACTTGTATGGAACAGAGTTTATTCTCGAAATTGATCACCAGCCCCTAGCGTTTGTGAACAGGGCTAATATCAATAATGATCGAGTCATGCGATGGGCACTACATTTACAAATGTACCGCTATCAAGTTCGCATAGTGAAAGGCAGTGCTAACACAACCGCAGACTTGTTAAGTCGCTGTGGGTTGTAGAGAATGATTATTTTAACATGTGTTATCTTAAGGGGGAGACAGTTGTGACGATGTGGATAATGG
>JAZGFW010000194.1:0-9431 GCA_036479895.1 Cocleimonas sp.
AAGCTACCATTGCTATTGCTCGCTTAATAAAAGAAAAACAACCGCGCCTGTATGACTACTTTTTTAACTTGCGTATTAAAAGTAATGTTGCTCCATTGCTTAATACCACTGTGGATCTAGCACAACGCAAAACCATGTTGCACATTTCAGGCATGTTTCCTGCCTCACAAGGCTGCTTATCCCCCATCGTGCCACTCCTAGTTCATCCCGTTAATAAGAATGAAGTGCTTTGTTATGATTTGCGCCATGACCCTAGCGCTATGTTAGAAATGAGTGTTGATGACATTATTGATAATCTTTACAAACCACGCGCTGAGCGAGATGAAAATCACCAACACATTGCCCTAAAAGGCATTCATATCAACAAATCACCTGCCCTTTCACCTGTCAGTACCTTAACCGATGATCTAGCAAAAAAATGGGGAGTTGATTGGCAGGTTATAGAAACCAACAAGAAAAAATTATTAGCCAATAATACGCTGATTAGGCGCTTAGAAGAAATGTGTAGTCGCAAACGCGCATCATCTGAGTGTGATGCCGATGCAAATTTATACGGTGGTTTTATTAGTAATGATGACCGAAAATTATGCAATCAGGTACTTACCTCATCCCCAGAAAAGCTCGCAAATTGGATACCCACGTTTAATTCTACGCGATTACAAACACTGTACCCACGTTATCGTGCCCGAAACTGGCCCGAAACCTTAGATGAAACGGAACAACAAAAATGGCGGGGCTTTTGTCAAGCCCGTATTATTGATGGTGAATTTGATTGTCCATTAACGGCGGACCAATTTCAAACAAGGCTAGAAGAGTTAGCCCTAGAAGACCTAACAGAAAGAGAGCATAAAGCATTAGGGGAGTTAGTAACTTGGGTTCAAGGGTTTATCTAATACTAGTTTTTCTTTTGAAGCTATCTCATTATTGGAATTAAGCGTTCTTTATGCTAAATTAGCGCCTCTAAATATATAAAATAAAATGGGTAAACACATGGGCTTCAAGAACATATTTTTAACACTAACAATGATAGTTTCTCTATCATCTATCACAGCCTGTTCTAGCAACAGAGTTGAACCTGCTTCAAATGTAGAAAAAGTTAGTAATACAGAAACTGAGAACAGCCAAGCTAGCTCAGAGAACGCAGCGGCAGAACTACCACAACCAACACTAACTAGGCCATCAAGTGGGGCTAGTCAATCGACGGGTGCTCGTCTAACTATCTACATCGTTAAAGTGGCAGTTAGTGCAGCAGTAACTTATTTTGTTACGAAAGCTATTGTTGATTATGTTAAAAAAGATATAACTGGCGAAGATTAAATGAAGGTTTAAAATAATCTAGGGGTACCTGCTAGTAGCCAATTTCTATAAGGATTGGCTGCTAACATACCGGCCGTATTTAAAAAGCTTATATATTGACGCAGTGCTTGCATTTCAAATCTATTTTGACGCTTTAAAACAGCTAAATACTGAACCTTTAAATCAAGCAGTAAATCAATATTAGTGGTGGCCGCTAAACGCTTAATACGTGAATTGACTTTTCCCGCCACTTTCTGAGTACTTAACCACTGATTATACAATTGCTGTAATTGGTTTTTCTTTTCTCTTAATTGGTCTTCTATTTCGAAGCGAACATTTTGAGCATCTAGATTAGTATAATGAAGTGCCTGTTTTTCTTGCAGACTGTCAAAACTATTTTTAGTCACCGGCATTTTTACCCCAACTGAAACCCCAAAATCCTCGTCTTTATTATCATATTCAAGCTTAAATGAGTTGAAAGATAATTTTTGTTGCGCGTTATATCGTTGCTGTTGCTTATTGGCAATTTTAATATCCATTTCTGCTTTTTGGATACGTCTATTATACTGTTGGTATTCACCTGTACTTAGGATGCGCTGTATTGTTTGTAGCATTTTATTTATAGAAGGCGTATTACCAACAACAGTATTCTTCGAACCTCTTAAACGCTCAAGAGCACCACCATTTTCTAGCATTTCACCCCAAACATTATCCAATGATAGGTCGGCTTGTTGCAATTTATCCGCACGAAAATCATCGCTATTAATTTTTAATTTCCAGTTATTTAGCTTGGATTTAACCAATGTGTGCTTTTGTCGTAGAAAGCGCTGATGCTTTTGTTGTTCAATAAGTTTAATTAAAGAAGCGTATTGCTGCTGTAATTTACTTTCTAAGATACTCGCTAGTTTTAACTGTGATTTAGACTGACCAATATTCAACAAGTCCTGTTCAGTTTTAATCTGCTCTCTATTTTTAAACTGAACTTTATAACTGATTTTTTGATCTTCAAAATCTCCAAAATCACTATTATTCCAGTTTATTTCCGACTTATTAATCCAAGCATCCAAACCACTTAATTGATTATTATTGGAGTTATAAGCTTGTACAGAAATTCTACTTTGTACGCTTTTAACTGTTTTTCTTAAAAGCTCACTACTAGTCTCAGCATTCACTGAAAAGCCTGACATAAGTATACTCATCGATATTATTAAAGATTTAAGATTCATGATATATCTACCTATCATCCATTTGATGAGCAATAGACTTGGGCAGTAAAGCCTTTCCTTTTTCTTTAAGTGGTGCTAAAAACGATGTTAGACTATTACTTGTTTGAGGTGTAAAACTTATTTGTACCTTTTCACCCAGTAGCAATGTGTTATTTATGGGCAAGCTTAAATTGACTTCTCTACCCCATGATTTGATGTTGTGGTTTTTCTTTAGCCTTTCGGGATATTCAACAATTCTATTACCAAGGCTTTCTACCTCACCTTTAATGATCCCAGCACTATGACCATTAGAAGAAGAGATCCATAGCTCTTGACCAATATACACATCATTCGCTACTGATTCTAAAATATAGCCTTTCACTGTTTTAGGGTATAAACCATGGACTGTCATAATGCTTTGAAAAGAAGGTATTTTTTCACCAGGTTTAAAACTGATACTCCCAATACGTCCGCTAAAATCAGCACGTATAGTTAACTCTTCAGCTTGACGATTTACTTCATTAAGGCGTTTTTTAATTTGATTTTTTTGTACAACTGCAGGTTGTTCACTGGCTTTAATTTGTGTGTTTAAGCTATTTATTTGAGCCTGAATAGAGCGAGCGACTGCCTTGTGTTGTGCATTTAATGATTGAATCTGTTGTTGTAAACCATTTGAGTTAGCATCAGCGGTTACAGGTACATTACCCGTAATACTCTTAAACAGTTCATGATTTAATTGACGTTTTGATTTCAGCTGTTTGATTTGAGCATCAATTTGAAAAAGCTCAGCACTCTTTTTAGCACGTAGCACATTGATCTCTGCATTTAACTTCGCCTTGGCCTCATTTTGACGTGCATTTATCTCATCCAACTGGCTATTATATTCATCTTGTTCTACATTTAATTCGCTACGTTTGGCTGTTAGTAAGATACTGCCCTTTTCCACAATTTGCCCTTCAATGACTTTAACATCTGTGATAACAACAGCATTTTGAAAGCTTACTGACTGCTCTTGGTTGTCAGTTATCCCATAAAAATAAGTGCTACTTTGCTGAAAGTTACTGGTTAGTAGCAAAACAGACATAACTGATAAAAATAAAGCTAAAGGTAAAATTAGTTTCTTCATTTTAAACCAGACCCTACCATTTTCAGCTGAATACCTTGAATAGATGGAAATCTTTTTAATTGCGTCATAAACGCTTCATAAGAAATATCTGGTTGGAGCCGTATGTGATACGTATAGCTCAGTGACTCTCCTTCTGACCCATCTTTTAGAATCATTAATGATGAACGCTGACAATATTTATCTAGAAATTGCGTCATCATTTTTTGTTCTTTTGACTCCGAAAGCAAACTAAAACTCAACATGCCATCAAAGTCATTCTTAAGACCAAGCGGTGAAAAATAAAGCACGATAACAGCCAGTGTAAAACCTATTGTTCCTATAATGGCTATGCCAAAGGCATAAGTGCCACAGGCAATTCCGGCTGCCAGTGAAGCAAACAAAAATAATAAATCACGGGGATCTTTTAGGTTATTTCTGAATCGAACTATCCCCATTGCTGCCATAATACCTAAGCCACGCGCAACACTATCACCAATAGCTTGTATGATAACCGCCGCAATAATTGAAATAAGAACAACAGACTGAACATAGTTTCGTGAGAAAAACGCCCCTCTAAAAGTCTTTTGATAAACTATCGCCAACATAGACGATAAAATAAAAGCCAATAGAATGGTATACACCAATGTTGCAAGATTGGTGCTTTCAGAAGCATTTTGTAATGTAATTGCATCGAGCATTAACTAAGACCTAGATTATTTTTTTAATGATTATCTAAGGAATAGTCTCATAAACTGAATAAAATCTTAAGCTTAAGGAGATGAGTTGCTATAAATTCAGGATAAGAAGTGCTACTTAATTAATATTTTTCCTTTTACAAGGAATTAAGCAGGATTATCAATATCAATAAATTCACACAATAAACCAAACTTAGCGGCCGCTTCTTCACCCAGAGCTTTAATGCCATAGCGTTCGGTCGCATGATGCCCCGCAGCAATATAATGAACACCTGATTCTCGTGCAGTATGAACAGTATGCTCTGATATTTCTCCGCTGATAAACGCATCAACACCTGCATCAGCGGCTTTATTAATCCAACCTTGCGCACCTCCTGAACACCAACCAATACGACGTATTGCATGATCCCCTGCACTGATTAATAAGGGTTTTCTATTTAATGATTTTTCTATTTTTCGACCCAATGCTTCAAGGCTTGTGTACTCTTCTAGTCTGCCAAAATTACCTACGCCTTGCTCATCCATAACGCCTTCAATTTGTATATCCAAACGTTTGGCTAACTGTGCGTTATTACCTAATTCAGGGTGCGCATCTAATGGTAAATGATAGCCCAGCAAGCTAATATTGTTTTGCATAAGCAATTTTAAACGGCGATATTTCATACCGATAATACGAGGATCTTCTTTATCCCAAAACCAGCCATGGTGTACTAATACGGCATCAGCTTCTGCTTCGATAGCCGCTTCAATCAAAGCTTGCGTAGCAGATACACCGGTTACAATTTTTTTTAATTTTTCTTTTCCTTCGACTTGCAATCCGTTTGGAGCATAGTCTATGAAGTTATCGATATCCAATAACTCATTAAGATAAGTGGTGAAGTGATTTAAAGTTGCCATTGCTATACCTCATGTAAAGGGTACTCTGATCAAGTCTCATAAAACTCTGTAATCTCTAAGGCATCACCCTGCTTCGGGCTTATCCAGAATTTATAGGACTTCTTCAGAGAACCTAAGTAACGTCTATAATTGTTAAGTAACGATTAAAATAAAATTTAAGTGGAGATAACTTTTTCCCTTCTCCAAAAGAGCCCCATAACTAAAAGAATCAATACTAGTCCGACGATCAACCCATTACCCCAGCGTACGTAAGGGGTTGAGCCAGTAAAACGCTGAACTTTATGGGTAATAATTTGCTTAGTATTAACAGCTGCAGTCGCAACGACTTTACCTTTCTCGTTAATTATTCCTGCAGGCCCTGTGGTGGTTGCACGTACCATATAACGCCCTGTCTCTAATGTTCTCATTCGCGCAATTTGCATGTGTTGTGCTGGCTCAAAAGAGCCCGTGAACCAACCATCATGCGTAATATTTACCAACAGGGTTGCTTCTGGCAGAGATTTTATTATTTCTTCACCAAAGGCATCTTCATAACAAATACTCATCTGCGCTTTCTGCCCTGCTACACTCAACATACCATCATTTTTGCCTGCAACTAAGGTTGATTTAGGAATCCACTCGCCTAAACTGCTGAGTATTTTAACAAAAGGAATATATTCACCAAAAGGCACTAAGTGTCGTTTGGAATAAATTTCACGATTATCATGACTGATTGCAAGCACGCTATTCTCCACACCACCGTTATTATTCACATGAAATCCACCCAACATAATCGTACGATCAGTATTTTTCAAGGATTTTTGCAAAGGATTAATATCACTGTCCATGTGATTGCTAAAAAAATCAAACAATGCTGTTTCAGGCCAAACGATTAAATCACTATTACGACTTTTTTGCGTCATTTCTCGGTAAATTTTAATCATTGACTTTAAATTTGCAGGGTTCAGCTTTTCATCTTGGGAAATATTTGATTGTAATACACTAACAGTAATGGGCTTTTCTGTTTTTTGCGTCCAATTTACTTGGCCTAACGCGATACCCGATAGGGTCAGAGTGACAATAACTGATGCGGATAATATGCGTGCAGATGTACCAAATTTTTCTTCTATAATAACTTTATGTGTTACTAGTTGGGTGTTAATTTCATTATTTTGAACATTGACAGTATGTTTAACTCTATTGCCTAAAAAGAAACTAAGTAAAGCACCTGACATTAAAACACTGCTTAAGCTCACCCCTAAAACACCCGTTATTGGCGCGAAGTTCGCAAATACTGTATCTATTTGAGTGTTACCCAAGTAAAGCCAAGGAAAACCTGTTAAAAACCAGCTACGATACCATTCAATCAGCACCCACGCCGCAGGATAAAATAATAATAAACGAGCAAAGAAAGGGGTGTTTTGATAATAAGAAACGATCCAACCAAATAAACCACCTGTTAATAACGCGACACCAATGGTAAATAAAGCCACACCACCAATAGCAACAGCTAAAGGTGCATGCGCATAAAAGTAAATACTATAAAAAGGCCACGAAGCACCCACTCCGAACAAGCCAATGGCATAAATCCAACCTAGATAAAAGTGCTGCTTTTTAGTCGTTGCTTTCGTTAAAGCATAAAAAAGTACGATAGGAGAAAACCAAGCCAATGGATAGGCATTGAAAGGCGCAAAAGCAAGAACATTAAGTGCCCCAGCACACAGCACTAAAAAATAGTACCTTTTATTTAATGAATGGGATAATGCAAACGACATACTAGCTAAGCCTAACTTTCAACTTTATTGACTTCGAGTAACTGAATTTTACGCCCATCACTGCGCAATACTTTAAATACAAAAGGAGATAGGTTAATTTCCTCTCCTTGCGGTGGTATTTTACCTGCTTTTTGTGACACCAAACCACCAACCGTATCTTGTTTATCAAGCATCATACTCGAGTTAAAATACGTATTAAACTCTTCAACTTCGGTACTTGCCTTAACCGTATAACGCCCATCACTTTGCTTTAAAATATTTTTCTTATCATCTACATCGTCATGCTCATCATCAATATCACCGACAATTTGCTCTAAAACATCTTCAATTGTAATTAAGCCCGATGTACCAGAGAACTCATCCACAACAATGGCCATGTGGTTTCGACTGTTACGAAATTGACTTAACAGTGTATTAAGGTTTTGGCTTTCAGGTACAAAAGAAGGTACACGAATAATATCATCCAAATCAAACTGATCTTCTTTGCCCGCAAACTTAAGCAAGTCTTTTACCAGCAAGATCCCCTCAACATCATCCCTATCTTCATCAAAAACAGGATAGCGAGAATGCCCAGCATCTAGAACTATTTCTAAAATTTTGTGGTAGCTATCATCAAGATGAATAAAGCGGATATTGGCGCGAGGAATCATCACATCGCGCACTTGCAAGTTATCCACCTGCATAACACCCTCAATCATGCCCAATGATTCATTTGAAATAATATTATTTATTTGCGTTTGGCGTAGCTCGGCAAGTAATTCATCACGGTTCAGCACGCTCGTATCAAAGGTGCTTCTTACCCACTTATGCCACCATGGTCGTGTTTTAACTTTATTATTCTGTTGTTTCATTCGTCTTGTTTATTATCTAAATAAGGGTTATCAAATCCTAAGCTCTTGAGTATTCTAACTTCCAATGCTTCCATAATATTCGCATCTTCATCATTCAAATGGTCATAAGCCTTTAGGTGCAACGTACCATGAATAATTAAATGCGCCCAATGTTGTTGTAACTCTTTATGTTGTTGCAAAGCTTCCCTTTTCACAACAGGCTCACAAAGCACCAGATCACCTAAATAGTTTTCTTTGCTTGTTAAATTAATAATTTCACTACTAAAGTCTGGCGCCTCATAAGGAAATGATAGCACGTTGGTTGCTTGATTTTTATGTCGGTACGTATGATTTAGCGCAATGCCTTCCTCTTCATCAACAAAACGGATGACTAAAGCACTTTGTTTATTGTCATCAATTTCATTATTTACATGCGCTAACGTCCTTTCAATCCAATGCTGACAATCCGTTAATTTAGGTATTGAATTGAATTTAGAAGGGTTTTGCAGCGCTAGATCAAGCTTCATGTTTTTCATATAAATCGACAATTTTTTGCACTAATGTATGCCGAACAACATCTTTAGATTCAAAAAAGCTAAAGCGAATTTCTTTTACGCCTTGTAAAATATTAATGATATGTTTTAAGCCTGACTGTTCTTTATTAGGTAAATCAATCTGCGTAATATCACCCGTCACAACCGCTGTAGACCCAAAGCCTAGACGCGTTAAAAACATCTTCATTTGTTCTGCCGTGGTATTTTGTGCTTCATCCATAATGATAAAAGAATCATTCAAAGTACGTCCACGCATATAAGCTAATGGAGCAACTTCAATCACATTTTTCTCAATCAGTTTATCAACTTTTTCAAAACCTAACATTTCATATAAAGCGTCATACATAGGACGTAAATAGGGATCAACTTTTTGTGATAAATCCCCAGGTAAAAAACCTAGTTTCTCCCCTGCTTCTACAGCGGGACGCACCAATATAATACGCCGTACTTCATCGCGCTCTAACGCCTCAACCGCACAAGCAACGGCTAGATAAGTTTTACCCGTACCTGCAGGTCCTATACCAAAAGTTAAATCATGCGTTTGAATACTGCGAATATAATGATTTTGATTAGGTCCGCGACCTCGAATTAAACCCTTTCGTGTGCGGATACTGACAGGTGCACTATCATCCTCCTTGCCTTTCTTGGATGCTTTATCCGCAGGGCTAGCATGGGTCTCTTCTTGTAAATAAAGATGGATTTTCTCGGCTGCGAGCTGCTCATTTGCCGTCACATCGTATAACTCTTGTAACAAGTTAATTGCTTTTTGCGCTTGCAAGGGTAGCCCTTCTATTTTGAATTGAAAAGCGCGGTTGCTAATTTGAACATCAAAATGAATTTCAATCTGACGTAAGTGCTGATCGAATTGCCCACATAAATTGGTTAAACGTAGATTGTCTTCAGGTTTGAGGTAAAGAGAGAAAGCACTTGTTTTTGAAGCCTTCAAGGTTGCTATTTTATTCAATGAAAGTGTTATGTCCTAGCATGTTAAAAAAAGTATAAACCACATGTTAGCATAAACTTTTTTCTTAAGGCATCTCAATGACTTCTATTTTATACAGTGAGACCTTTGCACGAGTCAGTGGCGAAAGAAAA
>JAZGFW010000195.1:0-7791 GCA_036479895.1 Cocleimonas sp.
TTCATAATATTATTAAACCACGGTTATTGAATGTAGTCGAAGTATTAGCCACCACCTTTATGAAAGTACTTAAAAAAACGATTCAAAAATTGTGATTGCTGTTCATTGTCCAAGCCCATAAAATCAAAGCTAACATTCAATACAGGAAGACGGAGCATCGCGATAATTCGAGGTGGTAGTGGTGCTATTTCAATAATGATTTTTGCTGATTGAAGCGTTTTATCATTAAAGTTAACTTCCCACTGCTTAGCGTTAATTGCTGAACAAGTATAAGCAGATTGCTTTGTAATAAATTGCCCGTGCAAGGTTTTATCAAACTCGTCTATGGTATAGCCCATTTCATAGGATTTTTTCAACGTTAAAGCTGTCTTACCCACCTGCGACAGGTGGCCAGATTGAAAGTACATCACCCTCTTCTAATAAGTGTTTGTCCCTATCGTCACAAACAAATTTACCGTTTACCAAAACAATATGGGCTAACTCCATGGGGACTTTGTATTCATCTATCACATCTTGTACTACGGCATCATCTGCTACGGTTATTTCACGTTTAAAACGTGCCTTACCCGGTGGAAGCAAATGCATGAGCGAGGCATAAAGCTCTAGGTACATTTTCATCCTTCGACTCCATTCAAAAGAATAGGCTCGTTAGCTTTGCTCAACAAAAATTTAGGGTTAAATAACATTATCTAATTCCTGTGTAGAAGATAAATAAGCTTCCATAAGTCGTGTTGGATCTTGCATTAAGCGATCCTTCCATTCATTTAGATGAATTTTACTCTCAATCAAACCTCTAATGACGCCAATATGTTGCGTCATGCCAAGTGTACTCACGCCAACTAGCACATCGTCTTCATCTTCCACGCCAAAACGTAAATTCATGTATTTATACGCATCAGGGTTATAAATTTCTACGCTATCACCTCCATCAACACCCATCCATAAACCGAATGAGTGAGAAATTAATCCTAACGTATCCAGTACATTCATATTCACTGAGCCGTGATGTTCAACGGATTGACCTACCATATTTAATGCGGCTATACGCCCATGATCGGTTGCCGTGGGTTGAATAGCTTGTACTTCATACTCGCCTGTTGAAAAGTCTTTACCTTGCGCCACATCACCTGCGGCATAAATATTCTCAATATTAGTTTGTAGCTTATTATTAACCACAATACCGCGATCTACTTCTATACCTGAACCTTCTAAAAAGGCAGTATTTGATTTTACACCTGTTGCGCTAATCACTAAATCTGCGGGTAAACTTTCTCCATTATTAGTTTCAACTATCATACCTTTAGCATCTTCTTGTATCGCAGTAATTTTGGTCGATGTAAGTACATTAACTCCTTTTTCAATACACCATTTCTTTAGTAAGCCCCCTGCTTTTTCATCCAACATGCGTGGCACCATACGATCTTCCATTTCGATCACAGTTAGATTTACACCACGTTTGACTAATGCTTCTAAAATAATACAACCTATAAAACCTGCACCCATTAGCACTACATTTGAGCCTTCTTTAGCCAGAGATGTTATTTTTCTTGAATCATTAAGCGTCCAACATGAATGCACATTGGGTAAATCAATGCCATCAATAGGTGGAGACACTGGGTGAGAACCAGCCGCAATTAATAACTTTTTATAGGATAATGTTGAACCATCTGCTAAAGAGAGCGTGTTCTTATCAGCGTTTACGGAGGTAACAGACTGGCTCAAATAATTAATATTTTTCTCTTGATAATGCGTAGTTTGGCGAAGGTAAGTGCCCTCCTCCTCAATATTATTAATCAACAAATAAGGAATTGCCATTCTGGAATATGGTGGCTCTGCCTCATTACCGATTAATGTTATTCCAGCAGTGGGATTTGACTTACGCAAGGTTTCAGCTGCAATCACGCCACAAGGACCTGCGCCGATAATGGCGTGATGCGTAGTTAGCTGCTCAGATTTTTTTGGTGTTGAAACCGCTGAATTCGTTTCAGGTTTATCAATTTCTGTAGTGCTCACTAGACCCTCATTATCAGAACTTTCATTTTCAGAAACTACTATTTTTGAAGCAGGCTTAGGCGTTTGAACAGCAGTTTGCTGTGTAGGTCTTGATTGTTGAATAGGCTCAGCCTCATTCTGTCCAAACAGTTTTTTGATTAACTTTAAAATACTCATTACAAAATTCTCAGTGTGTTTAGCAAAAGTAAAAAAAGCTAATGGAAGACAAGCCCTAGCCTGTCTCACCATTAGCTTTATCTAAAACTAACAACAAGCTTTAACCTAAAGACCTAAGCGTGAAATTGTTTCATCCGTTGGGATACCCTTATCAGTCCATCCACGAATCTCATAATACTTCGGTAGCATTTCACCGAGACGACTCACATTACCTTTGGTTGGGCCTGACTTAACGACTTCTTTTAATAAGCGTTTTGGCAAGTTATCATCATCGCTAGTAAAGCCTGCGGCATTATTATATTGGCGTTCCATATTCCAAATTCGTTCACCTGCCTCTAGACATTTATCGACACTCCAATCACCTTCACAGGCTGCATCTATTTGTGGTGCGATATTATCCATGCCCCACGCAAATGTAGTGAATAAACAAATACCTGCTGAATCAACTAAGGCTGTTGCATCTTGGAATGCTTTTACCAATTCTGGTTTACCTTCTGCATCATTTTGATCCGTTTTAACAGGAATACCTAACACTTCAGAAGCAATCGTGTAGCCACACGCAAATCCTCTGTAAACTCCTGTAGATTAGTACAGTGAGAGCTTGGCACGAATCAGGTAACGAGTAAAAATGACTAATATATCTTTCGCCACTGACTCCTGCAAAAGTCTCAACAGTATTAAACTGGTACAAATATTGCTATGTTATTTGGCATAGACTATAAATAATTAGAGATGTCCTTAACCCCTTTGAAAAAACATTAAAATATGACAGAAACTAACGCTAACAAACCTCAACTCATTGACCGTTTCGGTCGTGAAGTCACTTACGTACGTTTATCAGTCACCGATCGCTGTGATTTACGCTGTGTTTACTGCATGTCTGAGGACATGAAGTTTGTACCACGCGAGCAATTACTCACGCTTGAAGAGATGAACCGCATCGGCAAAGCCTTTATTGATTTAGGGGTAAATAAAATTCGCCTAACAGGTGGCGAGCCATTAACACGTCGTAATATTCTCAGCGTATTTGAAGCCTTAGGATCTGAAGAGAAGCTAAAAGATTTAACCGTCACCACCAACGGCACGTTGCTAGAAAAATATGCACAGCCTTTAAAAGATGCAGGCGTTACCCGTATTAATATCAGCTTAGACACTTTACGCGCTGATCGCTTTAAAAAAATCACTCGCATTGGTAAGTTAGAAAAAACACTAACAGGTATCGAAGCGGCGCTTAAAGTAGGCTTCCAAAAGATCAAACTCAATACCGTTATTATGCGTGGCTATAACGATGATGAGATCATTGATTTAGTCGAATTTGTACGGATGCGTGATATGGATATTAGCTTTATCGAAGAAATGCCGCTGGGTGAAATTGGTGACCATGATCGTGCCAAAACTTATTATTCTAGCGATGACCTTCGTGAACTTTTACAAAACCACTATGGATTAACCGCCACCACCGAACAAACGGGTGGGCCCGCAAAATATTATCGCTTTGCAGATAATGAGCAGAGCAGAATCGGATTTATCTCACCACACAGCCATAACTTTTGTGATGACTGCAACCGCGTAAGAGTCACTGCAGAAGGCATGCTTTTACTTTGTTTAGGACAGGAACATTCTTTAGATTTACGCAAAGTGGTGCGCGCAAACCCTACTGATGATGAAGTGCTTAAAAAAGCCATTATCGGCGCGATGCAATTAAAACCCAAAGGGCATGATTTTAATCTCAATGAGCAACCCATCATCATGCGCCACATGAGTGCCACAGGTGGTTGATGAGCAAAAAACCACAACTAACCGACGCTGGACTAGACGCATCATTCGCCGTCAACGGTGTAAATGAGTTTGGCGATACTATCGCAGGGCATATCGCCGCCGAACGCGCTTTAACTCTCTACTTAGATAAACATGAAATAGTTACTCTCATGACGCTCGGCACTCAACCTTAACGCATATCAAATTTACCCAAATACAAAAGCATTACACAAAAAAAAACTTTGCTTTTTTTATTCATAAAAAGCATTCAGGGGTTATTTTGGATAATGCGGAAATTGAACTCAAAGGTGGCGAATGTATTTTATTAACGGTAAGAACGGCTCAGGAAAATCTACCCTACTACGCATACTAGCAGGCTTGTTAAAACCTAACGCTACAATCGTCAATACGGGTTTAGAATCATTATCATGGAAAAAAACCAACAAGCTTATTCGCCAGCAAGTCATGTATTTATACCAAGAGCCGTATATGTTTGATGGTACAGTTAGGCGTAATCTTGCTTATGCGCTTGATGGGAGAAAGATAGGGTCAAAACCTGATGATAAAATCAGCCAAGCATTAAAGTGGGCAAACTTAGCACACCACGCTGATACCTCTGCAAAATGTTTATCCGGTGGAGAACGACAACGCGTGGCTCTCGCACAAGCATGGTTAAAACAGCCCAGTATTTTATTGCTGGACGAGCCTACTGCCAATATGGACGAAGAATCTCGACGATCTACCGAAGATTTATTAGGCAAATTTAAAGAGTCTGGTACGGCATTATTAATTGCTAGCCACGACGTGAATCATTTTCATCAAACGATGGATAAGCGTTTATTGCTTGAAGATGGCTTAATCTTTGAAATTGGGGATAACACCGATGAAGCGCATGATAATATTTCACTCTTTCCTAACAGTAGCAAACGAAAAGCATGAAAGTTGACAAGAAGCGTATAACCGCCGTAATTTTAGCAGGTGGAAAAGGTCGCCGCCTTGAAGGACAAGACAAAGGTTTAGTACCTTATAAAGGCAAGGCTCTTATTCAACACGTTATTGAACGGATCCAACCTCAGGTTGGCCATATCGTGATTAATGCCAATCGTAATCATGAAAAATACGCGAGTTATGGCTACCCTGTCATTAGCGATGAAATGAGTGACTTTCAAGGACCACTAGCAGGCTTTGCTACGGCGATGAAAACGGTACAAACGGATTATATTGTGACACTCCCTTGCGATGGCCCATCATTACCGCTAGATCTTGTTTCTAGAATGATTTCAAAATTGAATCTATTTGAAATAAATTCAAAAAGTGATAATACCAACTGCATCGCTGTTGCTCATGATGGCGATTGGCTACAACCCGTCCACGCACTTATCCCCGTTGCCTTGATTGATAGCCTTGAAGCCTTTTTAGCAAACGGTGATCGTAAAATTGACCTCTGGTATGCCCAGCATGAAATGCTTTTAGTCGATTTTTCTGACCAACCCTCTGCGTTTTTTAATATCAATAAAAAAGAACAGCTTGAAGAGGAAAAGAGCTGAATGATTAAGTCTACGCTTCCACTACTAGGCTTTGCCGCCTACAGTGGCACGGGCAAAACCACCCTGCTTTGTAAACTAATCCCTTTATTAAAAGCCAAAGGTATGCGCATTGGTGTGGTTAAACATGCCCACCACGACATTGATATAGATCACCCCAAAAAAGATAGTTACGAGCTACGCCAATCAGGTGCAATAAAAATTGTAGTAGCATCACGTAAGCGCACCGCCATAATAATCGAGCACCCAGATAACAAGAATGAACCAACCTTAGAAAGTGCACTAAAAAACATTCACACGAAAGGCTTAGATTTAATTTTAATAGAAGGCTTTAAGCGGGCTGATTTACCAAAAATTGAGTTACATCGTGCTGCATTGAATAAACCTTATATTTATCCAAATGATGATAATATTATTGCCATTGCGCTTGATCAACCATTAGATGATGCAAAGTCGCCTCTGCAACTTGATTTAAATAATCATCAACAAATTGCAGACTTTATTGAAGAAAATATCATTGCAGGACTTAGTAGGAATGAATAAAAAAAGCAGTTGTGCCGACCCTTTTGAAGCAGATGCCCTCAGTGTTAATGAGGCCAGAAAAAAAATAATTGATACTTTGAAACCTGTAACTAATATTGAAAAACTTGCTTTGCGTAGCTGTCTTAACCGCTATTTGTCGGATGATATTATTTCACCTATTGACGTACCCTCTCACGTCAATTCGGCTATGGATGGCTATGCCCTTGCAGGCAATGATCTACCTAATAACAAAGCAAAAGACTATAAAATAGTTGGCACCTCTTTTGCGGGAAAACCATCAACTGAGAATTATAAATTAGGACAAGTCACACGTATTATGACGGGGGGCGTAATGCCAGTTGGTACTGATACTGTGATTATGCAAGAACAGGTTGAGCTCATTAATGAGACTACCGTTCGTATTAACCCCATCCACAAAATAGGACAAAATGTACGTCAAGCGGGTGAAGATATTGCAAAAGGTAGTACGGTATTGGCTAAGGGACGACAAATTACTCCTGCTGATCTAGGGATTATTGCCTCTTTCGGGTTAAGCGAGTTATGCGTATTTCGTAAACCACGTGTAGCTTTCTTTTCAACAGGCGATGAATTACGTTCCATTGGCGAGACTTTAAGCGAAGGTGATATTTACGACAGTAATCGTTATACCCTATTTGGCATGTTAAAAAAGTTGGACGTAGAGATTCTGGATATGGGCGTGATTGCCGATGATAGGGCCTCAATACGCAATGCTTTTATCACTGCATCCGAAATGGCAGATTTTGTGATTACATCAGGCGGTGTATCCGTGGGAGAAGCAGATTATATTAAACCCACGCTTAAAGCACTCGGTGACAGCCACTTCTGGAAAATAAGAATGAAACCGGGTCGCCCCCTCACCTTTGGCACACTTAATAAAACAACAAGTCCCGCTTGGTTTTTTGGATTACCCGGAAACCCCGTAGCAGTCATGGTAACGTTTATGCAATTTGTACAGCCTGCCCTACGGTATTTTGCCAGTGGTGAATTTAATCCACCTATCACTTTACAAGCAAGATGCTCCTCCAAACTGTACAAACGGGCGGGGCGTACTGAATTTCAACGCGGTATTTTCAAACAAAGGTTGGATGGAACCCTTAGCGTAGAGCGTACAGGAAAACAGGGTTCTGGAATTCTTACCTCTATGAGTATTGCTAACTGCTTTATTTTATTACCCGAAAAATCAACTGGTTATGATATTAATGACTTGGTTGAAATACAAGTATTCTAAAACAAGACCTTTCCTAATAGTTGATTTCTAAAATAATCACCTTATTATTGAATTAATCAACACACCAAACCACAATCATAAGGAGATAAAGATGGGTTTATTTGATTTTGCAAAAAATATTGGAAATAAGATTTTTGGTAGCGAGAAGGAAGCACCAGAAAAACTAAAAAAACATATTGAAGATGATAATCCTGGAATCGAGGATCTTGAGATTCAAGTTGAAAATGGTGTTGCTACTATTTCGGGTAAAACAGATGACCCTAGCGCTTTAGAAAAAGTCATACTGATGACAGGCAATGCGATGGGGATCGAAGAAGTTAATGTAGATGCAGTAGATGCTCCTCAACAAAAAGAAGAAGTCCTTTATTATGAAATTGTTAAAGGTGATTCTTTATGGAAAATAGCCAAAAATATCTATGGCGATGGCAACCAGTACAAGAAAATATTTGAAGAAAACCGTGAAGTAATCAAAGACCCTGATTTAATATTTCCTGGGCAAAAAATACGACTCCCTATGGCATAAATGAG
>JAZGFW010000196.1:0-9176 GCA_036479895.1 Cocleimonas sp.
TCAGATGGAGTAAGAGTAGATACAGACTTTACCGTTGTGCTAAGCCAAGTTGAAGGTATAGTAGGAAGTCCAGCACCAACATCAGAGCTACCAGCAGGTTGTTCAATTAATGGTGAAAAAGTAGGTCTAACAGGTACAGATGGTAATCCAGATGGCATTGTTGCAGTATCAGTAGCTAAAGATAATGTTGTAGATGCTAACTTTAGTATTAGCCAAATGGTTAAAATCGGAAATCGTGTTTGGATTGAAGGTGATAACGACGGTGATGCGACTAACGGAACACCTCTTCCAGTTGTTGGTGCAACGGTAACAGCAGTATGTAACGGCACAAGCTATACAGCAGATACAGATGCCTCAGGTAACTATGAAATCGAAGTACCTGTTAATTCTAGCTGTACAGTAAGTGTTTCAACACCTACTAACACCATGCCAACAAAAGGCTCTGATGACAATTCAGCAGGTGAGGATAATAAATCTCACGATAGTTCGGGTACTACAGTAGCCGTAACAACTGCTGATAATATGACGGTAGACTTCGGCTTCCAGCAGCTGGTTAAAATCGGTAATCGTATTTGGATTGAAGATGATAACGATGGTGATGCGACTACCGGTAATATCACTGTACCACCAGCAGGAACTGTTGTTACAGCGACTGCATCTGACGGTACTCAGTACACAGGTATTACTGATCTGAATGGCATGTATTATATTGATGTTCCTGCAAACGATACTTACATGGTAAGCGTTAGTACAGGCAAGGTTGCTACGAAAGGTTCAGATGATGCTCAAGTACCTGATACATCGGCAGAGGATGATAAAAGCCATGATGGTGCAGGTACAGAAGTAGTTGTTGGTACAGATGACAATATGACATTGGACTTTGGCTTTACACCAGAAGACTTACCCACAGGCAGCAAGCCAGGCTTCGTTAATATTGGAGATCGTATTTGGATTGAAGATGATAACGATGGTGACGCTTCAACCGGTAATATTACCAAGCCAGAAGCAGGTCTTGTCGTAACAGCTACATCAGATACTACAGGTGAGAAGTTCACCGGTAAGACAGATGTAAACGGTAACTACTTAATTGAAGTACCTGCAAACGACACTTACACAGTAACGACTCAAGCGCCTAAAGGAACCTGTGCTTCGCTAACCTGTGCAAAAGAAGGTGATTTGGAAGTACCTGATTTAACATCAGAAAACGACAAAACACATGACGGTGTTAGGGGTACAAAGGTAACGGTAGGTACAGAAGACAACTTATCTGTAGACTTCGGCTTCTGTCCAGTAACTGTTGTAACAGGTACGAAGGGTGGTAGTGCTTCATATCTCATGCTATCACTTCTTGGACTATTTGGCCTACGTCGTCGCCTAGCGAAACTTAACTCAAAATAAAACGATGAAATCTAATCATGAGAGGCTTCTCTTGTGGTTAGGTTTAATTATAAAAATAAGGAATATAAAATGAAACATTTAACAATTAAAAAAGCACTCATCGTTTCAGCACTGAGTGTAAGTACTTTCGCAACACTGCCGGCTTTTGCAGGTGGTGGAATAGGCCTAGGAATTTTAGGCGCAGGCGCTGCAGCAACCCCTTTCTTTGTAGGTGGTAGCGCAGGTAGCAGTATGTTAAGCCCAGAAGTAAAAAGCTGTTGTGGCGATGTTAAATCTGCTGATGCAGACGCTAATGACGTTGCTTATAAGCTAACAGGTGGTTACAACATCAATAGACGTTTAGCGCTTGAAGGTTTTTACAATGATCTGGGTGCGAGTGATATTAAACTAGGCGGTAACAGTTTAGGTACTGTAAAGTACAAAAACTATGGTCTAGCGGCTGTTTACACAAAGCCTGTAACAAGTCGTATTAACCTACGTGGAAAACTTGGCTACGGTGCATTAGAGTCTGACTTTAAAGGTGATGTAAAACACGAAAAGAAGAACAGCGGCTTTTTATACAAAGGCGTAGGCGCTGAGTATCAAATCACTCGTGCACTTTCTGCCGTTCTTGACTACGATCATTTTGATGCAGATATGCAGTCATTTTCTACGGGGATTCGTTTTGGATTTTAATCTGTAAAATAAAACGATATGTTAAATCAAAGGCGAACTTATATAAGTTCGCCTTTTTTGTTTTTATCATAGAATAATTAATATTACTTCGTGTAGAATTCTTTTCTTTTTAAGAACCTCTACAAATGAAAAAAAGTGACATCATCCCTCTGATTTCTGTCTGTCTTTTTTCAAGCTTTCTAACGGCTTGTACTGATGAAAAGAACGATCAAGAAGGCACAGCTGAAGCGCCTTCAAACATTCAAAAAAGTGAAGTGCAGTCTTCAAATAAAAATCAATTTCAATATACAGGCAAGTTAGGTTCTAATGAAAAAACCAATGAATCACCTCTGCTAAAAGCTTATCGGGATAGGGTTAAACAAGCTTTAAGAAACCCCGTACCGGTATTATTAATTGATAGTAAATCGTTGTCTGACAATGAAAATAAAGCGCAAGAAATTGCCTTAAAAGATAAACGCTTTACGAAGTTTATTATTCATCCAGAAATAAAAATGCCACTTAGAAATGAGATTATGACGATACGTCCTGTCTTGGCATCGGATAAAACTAATACGAATAAGAAATCATTAACAAACTGCCAGCCTGAGTCCTGCTTTCGTGTGGAGATGTACAATTATTTCTATAACTTATCCAGCGTAGCCTTTGTTGATAATAACAAAAGCAAAGTGTTAGCCATAACTCAATACTCCAATGCACAACCTGATTTGAATAAAGATTTGATCCAGATTGCCAATGAAATAGCAAAAGGCTCAAAGCTGGTACAGGCAGAGTTAAAAGAAGCAGGTGGCTTAAAAATAAACCCTACCATGTCTGAGATTAAAACATCGTTGAAGAACTCACGCTGTGAACGCTCGCATCATCTCTGTGTTGCACCCACTTTTGTGGTGGGCAATAAAGCATTATGGGCGATTGTTGATTTAACCGATGGCGACTTGGTAGGTACTCGTTGGACAGAGCTAGGCAGTAGCGGACCGCCCATAGAAATCACAGAAAGAAAGTTAGAAAATGAATATGTGTTTAGCCAGTTTTGTGAAAAAAGCACACATTTTGAAAAAGATGATTGGCAGTATGATTATCAAATTACCAGCTCCGATGGACTACAACTCACCAACGTAAAATTTAAAAATCGCTTGGTTATGAAAAGCGTTAAGTTGCTGGATTGGCACGTTAGTTATTCTTCGCGCGAAAACTTTGGTTACTCAGATGCAATCGGTTGCCCGCTATTTTCATCCGCTGTAGTAATTGCTTATGACGGCCCTCAGACCGAAGCAATCAATGAAAAAAACAAACCTGATTCTAAAGGCTTTGCATTCTTTCAAGACTTTAGACAACCCCCGTGGCCGACCCCATGTAACTACCGCTATGAGCAACGTTTTGAGTTTTATAGCGATGGACGTTTTCGTGTAGCAATGGCTGATTTTGGGCGCGGCTGTGGAACGGATGGCACTTATAGACCAGTGGTAAGAATAGATATTGAAGCCTCAGATACTGAAGGTAAAAGTGGCATAGAACAGTTCTCACAATGGGATGGAACAGCATGGAAAAGCTGGGATAAAGAACAATGGAATTTACAAGAACCAAGTACTAAATATACGGATGAAGGCTATTTATTTAAAGTCACTAATCCCGCTGGTAAAGGGTTTTATATTGAGCCAAATCGCGGGCAGTTTACGAATAGTGCTGGGGAGACTGATGGCTCAAAGGGTGATTTTGCCTATACTTACGTGACAGTTAATCACTCGGATAAAGATGAAGCAAGATCAGATATGATGACAATTGGCTCATGCTGTAATACCAACCATGAACAAGGGCCAGAGTTATTTATGCAGCCTGCTGAGCCATTAGATAAACAAAACCTAGTGATGTGGTATGTGCCTCAGATTAAAAATGAGGGTGCAAAAGGTTCCGAGTATTGTTGGGCGGATACCCGCGTAGAAGATGGCATACCAAAAATTAAGGTATGGCCGTGTTATGCTGGACCTATGTTTATACCGACGCAATAATATAGCTAAGAGACGAGGTTAAGGCGTATCAATAATAAAATAATCAGTACACTTTTGATTACGTTAATTGTCGTGGGTTTAGCTACGTACGCGTTTTTGTATTCTGGTAATAAGGTTCAAAAACAGTCAGAGATTAAAAGCGTATCAACGACCTCAGTAAAAACAGCACCGCTTAAAAAAACGCCATCGTTGGCACATCAGAAAACCAGTTTTCGATATGGAGCTACAGGAAACTGCCGTGCTGTCCCTAAATTTATTTCTAGCTTAAAGATGAAATCCCCTGCAATGGACTCACGCCAAGCCGATGGTAATATGGGGCTACAAATTCGCGATTATTCGCAAAAAGATAAAACGTGGCAGCATCCATCATGGGAAGCATCAGGATATATTGGGGCGTTTGATAGAGACAATAAAGGCAACCTTTATGTATCACCATTACCTTATGTCAGCTTACAAAAAAACCCGCCAGAAAAACAAAATCAAGTTTATCAAATCGATACTAAAACAGCTGAAATGTCTTTATTCATGACATTACCCTCAAGTAATAAGGCAGACTCAAAAAATCCATTTGGTGTTATGGGGCTATACTTTGACTGTGATACACAATCCCTTTACGTTAGCTCTGTGGCGGGTTCAACGCCGATGCAAGAAAAAGGAGTTATCTTTCAAATTGACTTAGAAACCAAAAAAATAGTCTCTACGTTTGAAAATATAGATGTTGTTGGTTTAGGCGTTTTTAATACACCTAAAGGAAAAAGGCTGTACTTCGGTTCAGCACGTGATTCGTCTTTGTATTCTGTCGGTTTAGATCAACAAGGACACTTTTTAGAGGATAAGCGCTACGAGCTATCGCTCTCACAACTCGAAGGTGGCGACACAACGGTGATTAAAAAATTAAAATTTAAAAAGCGTAAAAATGATTTTCTGATGATCCTACAAGATATGGAGTTTGGTTTTCGTCTGATGGCGGAGAATAGAGCCTTCCAGAAAAATTATAATTTTGAGTTTAATAAAGATGAAAATAAATGGAGTTTTAAAGGAGTGAGCCGGTATTGAGAGCGCTCCTTTTAAATTTATTTTTAGTATCAATACTTTCAGCGATAACAGCTTGCACTGATGCACCCGAGACAAAAAAAAGCACAACTAATGTTAATGAGTTAGTAGCTAAAGGTGAGCAGATTTTTAATAAAAAACATCTTGGTAAAGATAAAGTCATTGGTTGTGTTCTATGTCACTCAACAGAGCAAGGAAGAGTGGTCATAGGACCATCATTAACGGGTTTGTCTATTCGTGCGCCTCACCTTGTCGAAGGCATGAATGCAAAGCAATATATAAGAGAGTCCATCACCAACCCTGATGGCTATATTGCAGAAGGCTTTACCCCAGCGGTTATGTTAGCAAACTTTGAAGCAGCACTTTCAAAGGAAGAGTTGGATGCTTTGGTGGCCTATCTTATGACTCTATGAGACCTTTGCAAGAGAGATAGGAAGGATTAACGACGAAGCTCTAATAATCAAGCTATCTGTTTTGGACAACAAAACGGTAAGCTTGCTAGAAATAACGACAGTTTTTTTGCGTTAAATTCAATCGCACTAAACAGCATTAGTGTTTCATGTGACCATCATGCGGATTAGAGCCACTTGCCATCATCCAATGGTGTACTTGGTGATGATCTCCAAGCGCCATCACGCCGATATAACCTAAGGCACGTAATCTAGCCACTTCTGCTGGTTTTTGTGTTTCAATTGTTAGTGTGAATTGTTCTTTATTTTGCTTAACACCCATCGTCCAGCCCGTTTCTGACTCCATCATACTTGGGTGGGCTTTTAATGCACGATCAAGAGAGTGATGAGCGGCTTCTGATTTTGCACGAATGACAATTTCAGCCCCTTTTTCGATATTTTTTTGTGAAAGAACATCAACACCTGATGTGAAGTTTTCCATATCAATTAAATGTTGGCGTAAACCATCCATATCTACTTTTTCCCAGTTTGTATTTGGGTCAGCATCCAATGCTTTAATCGTTTCTTGAATGGTTCCAAAAATGGCATTGCCCGCTTCTTTAAGTGGCGTAGCACCCATTGAACTTTTTGGTGATGTAGGGGCAGCAGAAGAGGTGCTAGTAGGAACATTTTTAGAGGTTGGTACAATAGATTTTTGAGGAGTATCACCTTTCATCTGTTGCATGTGTTTAGCATGATTCATATTAGTGTGATCCATCTTGCTATGATCCATTTCATCAGCGATGAGGCTTGTCGATAGCAATAAGCTTGCAATTAGGCTTAGGTTATTTACTTTATTACTTTTCATAATTACTCTCTCTTTTCGTATTAGCTTGCTTACAGTTTTAACAAAATTTTTGTATTTGTTAAAACTAAAATTTAAAGTCGATGATAAACGATCAACCTTAAATGAAAAACGGGTGATACAAACAGCAGCCTATTTCGCCCGAGGATCTTCTTGTTGTAAAATCTTTGCGCGACGTTCTTCCCACTTTTCTTTAACCGCATCATCAGCGAGTTGCTTCCTACCTAAAATGGGTCGTGGTTCTTGAACTTCTTGAGACTTATGCGCTTTGTGCGTACGTTTTAAAATGGCAGCACTATCAGGGCGCTGTAAACTTTTTATTGAGGGATCATAATTGCTAGCATCTATAATAAAATAATCTAAACCCAAGCCTTTAAGGTATTTAGTTAAGGTTTCGAGCTTTCGCCAGATGCGGGGTTTGCCGCTATTTTTAGCCATGACGGTTTTTTTTGTATCGCCCGCAACGACTTGTAAAAACCATGTGTCATTTTTTGCAACAGCAGTGGCAGATTTAACAGAATTGGCTTCAATCAAGTGCTTCAAAGCATTATGATTAATGGTGTTACGTTTAACTTTTGACTCTGATGTTTCCATGATAATCCCCTTTATCAACTATTCAGTATCATACCCTATCTAGGTACATGTTTTGAATAAAAATAATGATGAAGACAAAAACTTGAATCACCGATTCAGTGGTGTTGAAAGCTTATACGGTAAAACTAGCCTTGAGCGCTTTACGCAAGCGCATATTATTGTCATTGGTATCGGCGGTGTGGGTTCATGGGTGGCTGAGGCACTGGCGAGAAATGCTATTGGTGAAATCACTTTAATTGATATGGATGTGGTGGCAGAATCAAATATAAATCGTCAGTTACCCGCCCTATCAAGCACAATTGGTAAGAATAAGATTGATGTCATGGCAACCCGCATACAGGATATTAACCCAAATTGTAGCGTGAACTTGATAGATGATTTTATCAGCGAAGATAACCTTGATGAATTAATTAGTAGTGGTGCGAACTTTGTGATTGATTGTATCGATAACTCACGGGTAAAAGCAGCACTCATAGCATCGTGTAAGCGCCGTAAAATTAAAATAATTACGGTGGGTGGTGCAGGGGGTCAAACAGATCCTAGTCAGATTAAAGTATCTGACCTAAGTCGTACAGAGCATGATCCGCTTTTATCTAAAACACGTAAGTTATTGCGTCAGAATTTTGGCTTTTCAAGTAATGTAAAAAGGCGCTTCGCTGTACCTTGTGTGTATTCAACAGAACATTTAAAACGCCCACAAAAAAACATTAATGCAATGGCCTTGAGTTGTGCAGGTGGCTTAGGTTCGTCTGTTATGGTTACCGCAAGCTTCGGTTTTATTGCAGTGGCGCTTGTTTTAAAAAAACTTATGAATAATAATGCCTGATTCAGCTGACACTCAGCATTGTTCATGTAAAATTTAGCAAAAATATAAGATATAGGGGAAACACACCAGTGTTAAAAAAACTATTTAAGCTAACGGCACTTGCTGTGTCGATTAGTATAATGTCAGTGGGAATGACAGCTTGTTCTGTGAAGAAACCAGTAACAAAGCGTAATGTAATAACCACGCAAAAACCAGCAATAAAAAAAGCACCACGCAAAGTAGTAAGAAACAAAGCGGTGAGAAAAGCTGCACCTGTTGCTTATGAAAAACGTTCACCACGCAAACGTTATGCACGTAAAAACACTCGTCGCCCTACCTCTAGAAAAAACTATAGTAACAATCGTGCTGCAAGTCCTTTCTTAAATAAACTATCAGGCGCTGCATTATCACGACTTCAATCTCGTGTTAGATATGATGGTTCTTATGTGAAGATTGGATACCCTTGGGGAGATGTACCTGCTAATACGGGAGTGTGTACTGATGTGGTTATCCGCTCATATAGAAAATTAGGTATCGATTTACAACAGCAAGTTCATCAAGATATGAACGCAGCATTTAATAATTATCCAAATCTAAGTAAGTGGAATCTAAAAGCACCTGATGCCAATATTGACCACCGCCGCGTAGTTAACTTGCGTAAATTCTTTGCACGACGTGGTGCTTCACTACCTATTTCACCGAATCCTGCGGATTATAAGCCGGGCGATCTTGTGACATGGATGGTAGGACCTAATCTTCCTCATATCGGTGTTGTGGTTAATAAACCTACTAGAGCTGATCCACGTCGTATGATGATTGTGCATAACATCGCAGAAGGTCCGAAGATGGAGGATGTTTTATTCAGGTTCCCGATGACAGGTCACTATCGTTATACGCCAGCGAATATGGGTAATATCCCAAGAACAGCATATAAAAATAAACGTGCACCGCGTCGTGCAAGATCACGCTCTAAACAGATGAGCCATGCAGAATTGCTCGCAGCATCAAGGCAACTAGGTACATCAGTACCGCGTCGCAAATCTGTGGCAAGACCGCAAAGTAATGCACCTAAGAAGCGTTCAATAGAGTTAGCTAAGCTAAGCGCCGAAGACGCTAGAATCTTATTAGGCAAGTAATATAAATAGAAAAATAGACCGTAACAGTAGCTAGCCTATCGTTGCGGTTTTTTTTGTCTAAATTTTAGAACTCTTGGGATTCATGCTCATCTTTTTCAGCATCCCTTATCCAAATTTCATAATCCATACTACTTGAAAATAAGCAAAGAATAATCCCTAAACCATCATTAGGCGTAGAGCCGTCTTGCGTAATAATACCCATGGGGATTAAGTTAATCACAGCACCAACCAGTGCTGCAAAAGCAAAACTCTGTAAGG